>NZ_JAANNO010000005.1:0-90845 GCF_011250645.1 Motilibacter aurantiacus | reverse complement strand
CGACCTCGAGGGCGGCGTCGCGCAGGCTGCGCCCGCCCTCGGCCCGGACCGCCTCGGCGACCGCGACCTCGGTGCGCTCGCGCAGCAGCACGTCGCGCAGGCCCGGCGTCACCTCGATGACCTCGAAGACGCCGACCCGGCCCTTGTAGCCGGTCCCCGAGCAGACGCTGCACCCCTCGCCGGCCATCGGCCGGGCCCCCACCGTCTCGGCGTGCGAGAGCGCCAGCGCGGCAGCGACCGCCGGCTCGATCGTGGTGGGCCGGGCGCAGCTGGCGCAGACCCGGCGGACCAGCCGCTGGGCGACGACGCAGGAGAGCGAGGACCCGACGAGGAAGGGCTCCACGCCCATGTCGACGAGGCGGGTCAGCGCGGCGACGGCGGAGTTGGTGTGCAGCGTCGAGAGCACCAGGTGGCCGGTCATCGAGGCGGTGAGCGCGAGCTCGGCGGTCTCGGTGTCGCGGACCTCGCCGACGAGGACGACGTCGGGGTCCTGGCGCAGGATCGCGCGCAGGCCGCGGCTGAACGTCATGCCGGTGCGCTCGTTGATCTGGACCTGCGTGATGCCGGGCATCTGGACCTCGACCGGGTCCTCGAGCGTCACGATGTTGCGCTCGGGGCGCACGATCTCCTGCAGGGCGGCGTACAGGGTGCTCGTCTTGCCGGACCCGGTCGGGCCGGTGATGAGCACCAGCCCCTGCGGCTCGCGCATGGCGGCGCGCAGCACGGCCAGCTGCTCGGGCGCCATGCCCACGCCGCCGAGGTCCGGCACCTGCTCGGCCCGCATGAGGAGGCGGACGACGACCTTCTCCCCGTGGATCGACGGCATCGTGCTGATGCGGGTGTCGACGGAGGTGCCGTCGACGCTGATCCGGGCACGGCCGTCCTGGGGGAGCCGGCGCTCGGCGATGTCGAGGCCGGAGGTGATCTTGATCCGGCTGACGACGGCGGGGGCGGCCCGGCGAGGGACCGTCATGACGTCGCGCAGCATGCCGTCGATGCGGTAGCGGATGCGCAGCACCTCGCGCTGCGGCTCGATGTGCACGTCGCTGGCGCCGGCGCGCACGGCGTCGCTGAAGACCATGTTGACCAGGCGGACGGTCGGGGCGTCGTCGGGGCTGCCGCCGGCCTCGGCCTCGCTCTCGGTCTCGGCCGAGATGCCCTCGATGACCGTCGCGACGTCGGCGCTGTCCTCGGACAGCGACCAGGCGCGCGCGAGGTGCTCGGTGATCTGCGACGCGGTCGCGACGAGCACCTCGAGGCGCGGCGCGCTCGTGTAGAGCCGCACGTCGTCGAGGGCGAGCACGTTCGTGGGGTCCGAGGTCGCGACCCGCAGGCCGCCGTCGGCCAGCCGCTCCAGGACGAGGACGCCGGTGCGGTCCGCGACGCTGCGCGGCAGCGACCGCACCACGTCCGGGCTGACGACGACGCCGCCGAGGTCGACCATCTGCAGGCCGAGGACGCTGGCGAGGGCGTTCGCGACCTGGCGCTCGGAGGCCAGCCCGAGCTCGGTGATGAGCTCGCCGAGCCGTCGACGCTCGCCCTTGGCCTCCTTCTGGGCCTGCAGCGCGCGCTCGACGTCGGCATGGGTGAGCACGCCGGCCTCGATGAGCACGTCGCCGATGCGCTTGCGCGGCATCGAGGCGAAGCCGCTGCCGCCGAACGACGCGTAGGAGGGGGCCGGCGGCGCGGGGGAGGCGTGCTGGGGGACGTAGGACGACTCGCCGTAACCCGGAGCCGTGTACGGCACCGCGTACGGCACGGGGTCGGAGGCGCGCGAAACCGTCACACCGTCTTGTCGGCCGGGGCCGCGGGGACCTGAGCGCGGCTCAGCCGAGGACCGGCGTCCACGTCCCCAGCGCGGCGCTCGCTGCGGTGGCGAGGGCGACGAGCCCGGTGGTGGCGAGCAGGAGTCCCGCGTCGCGCCTGGTGAACGGCTGCGGCCGGGCGACCGTACGCGGCCCGGCCGTGTCGAACCCGCGCGCGTCCATCGCGGTCGCCAGCCGGGAGGCCCGGCGCACGGCGGCCACGAAGAGCGCGAACGCCTGCCCGGCGAAGAGCCGCCCGGCCGCCAGCGGGCTGCGCCCGGCGTCCACGCCGCGCGCCCGCCGGGCCAGCCCCAGCGCCCGCCACTCGTCGGCCAGCAGCGGCATGAGGCGCAGCGCGGCAAGCGTGCCGTACGCGAACCGCGGCGGGGCGTGCAGCCGCTGGACGAGCGCGTCGGCCAGGTCGGTGGGATCGATCGTGGTGGCCACCAGCAGGCCGGGCAGGGCGACCACCACGACGCGGAGCACGAGCGGTGCGGCGTCGGCGACGGCGAGGCCCGGCCCGGGCGCGAGCAGCGCGTTCGACAGGAACACGCTGAGCCCGCCGAGCAGCACCGGCCAGCCGCGGCGCAGCAGGGTGCGCGGCCCGACCCGGGCGAGCAGCACCCCGGCCGCGACCGGGACGAGCAGCAGCGCCTGGGTCACGGCGTCCCGGGCGGCGAGCGCGGCCAGCGCCAGCACGAGGCAGGCGCCCAGCGCGGCGACGGGGTTGAAGCGGGCGAGCGGCGCGGTGGAGCGGCTGGGCGCGAGGAGGGGCGCGGTCACGGCAGCCGCACCTCCCGCCCGGCGAGCGCGTCGACGAAGGCCCGGTCGTGCGTGACCGCGCAGACCGCGGTGCCGGCGTCGAGCAGCCCGCGCAGCAGCGCCACCAGCTCGGCCCAGGTCCGCGCGTCCTGGCCGAACGTGGGCTCGTCGAGCACGAGCACCCGCGGCGCGGCGGCCAGCGTGGTGGCGACGGAGAGCCGACGCTGCTCCCCGCCGGAGAGGGTGTGCGGGTTGGCCCTGGCCAGCCGGAGCAGCCCGAGCCGGTCGAGCAGCTCGTCGGCCCGGGCGTCGGCCTCCTGCGCGGGCACGCCCGCCCGGCGCGGCCCGAGCGCGACCTCGTCGCGCACGCGCCCGGTGAGGAACTGGCGCTCGGGCTGCTGGAAGACCGTGCCCACCCGGGAGGCCAGCGCGGCGGCCCGCCACTTCCACAGCGGGCGCCGGTCGGCGCTGAGCGCGGGCGCGGCGGTGACGGACCCGGCCGAGGGGCGCAGCAGCCCGCCGAGCACGAGCGAGAGCGTGGTCTTGCCCGCGCCGTTGCGGCCGGTCACGCTGACCGCCTCGCCCTCGCGCAGGGCGAGATCGACCCGGTCGGGCCGTGGCGGGGCCCCGGGGGAGTGGCGGTGGGTGACCGCGGCCGCCCGCACGAGCTCGTCGCCGGGCTGTGCGGGCGTGCGCGGGGGTGGGGCCGGCTCGCGCCCGGGCACCCACACCCCGTCGGCCGCGAGCGCCGACCCGACCGACCCGGTGAGGACCCGGGAGGGCGGGCCGTCGGCGAGGACGCCGCCGCCGGGCGCGAGCACGACGACCCGGTCGACGAGGGGCAGCCAGGGTGCCACCCGGTGCTCGACCACGAGCAGGGACGGCCCCGTGGCGTCCAGCACCCGGCGCACCCCGGCGCGGACGAGGTCGGCCCCCTCGGGGTCGAGGTTGGCGGTGGGCTCGTCGAGCAGCAGCAGCCCGGGCTCCATCGCGACGGCCCCGGCGAGCGCCAGCCGCTGCGCCTCGCCGCCGGACAGCGCCGCGGTGGGCCGGTCGCGGCCGTACGGGAAGCCCACGGCCTCCAGCGCCGCGTCCACCCGGGGCCAGATGAGGCCCGCCGGGACGGCCGTGTTCTCCAGCCCGAAGGCCACGTCGTCCCCGGCGCGCGCCATGACCAGCTGGGCCTGCGGGTCCTGCATGAGCAGGCCGGCCCGGCCGCGCGCCTCCCGCGCGGGCACGCCGTCGAGCAGCAGCTCCCCCTCCTGCTCCTCGCCGGTGCTCGGGTCCAGCACCCCCGCGAGGGCGGCGAGCAGCGTGCTCTTGCCCGCCCCCGACGGGCCGAGGACCAGCACGCGCTCGCCGGGTGCGACGGACAGGTCGACGCCGCGCAGCGCCCAGGCCTTGCGCCCGGCGTGCCGCCAGCCCCAGCCGCGCGCCTCGACGGCGACCGGCCGGGGGGTCCCGGCGCCCAAGGTCAGACGAGCTCGCGCTCGCGGCCGGCCGCGAACGCGCTGAGGGCACCGGTCGGCGCGAGGGCGCGCACCGCGTACCAGGAGAGCAGGCCGGTGAGCACGGCGCCGGACACGACCACCAGCCCGAGGTAGGCCGCCTTCCAGGCGACCGACCACAGCGGGTAGGAGTAGACCCAGTCCAGGGGAGCGGCCCCGGCCCCCGCCAGCGCGCCGGCCGCCATCGCGGTGCCGAGGGTCCAGCGCCGGTAGCCGGTGGCGGCGAAGGCGCACTCGGCGAGCAGCCCCTGGACGAGCCCGTAGACCACGACGGCCGCGCCGAACTGGCTGAACAGCATCCATTCGACCGTGGCCGCGACGAGCTCGGCGAACACCGCCGCGCCCGGCCGGCGCACGATGAGCGGGACGAGGGCGCACGGGAGGAACCACATGCCGTAGATCAGCGCCTGGCCGGGCGGGAAGGCGACGAAGGCGGGCTTGAACGCGTCCCAGAGGTAGGCCCAGGCCCAGAAGACGACGCCGCAGGCCACGGCCAGGACGGCGGCCACGACGATGTCGACGGTGCGCCAGGCCGTCGCCGTGCGGGTGCGCACGCCGTGGGTGACGAGCGCGGCGCCGACGGCCACCACGAGGGCGGCGACGACCGCCGCCGACCGAGGCTGGTCGTACGCCAGGACGAGCAGCAGCGTGACGGCGCCGAGGACGGCGCCGACCGCCGGGTCGAGCAGGCGGCGGGCGCCGCCGGGCGGAAGCGTGAGGCTCATGGAAGGTCCCTCCTACGGTGCGAGCCGAGGAGGGGAGGGCATGGACGACTGACGAGCCCGCGCCCGGCCGCCGTGCCCGGGAGACGGGCACGCCGGCCGACGCGAGGTGGGACCGACTCCCTGCGCCGGCATGACCCGGATCAGGTTCGAGGGTCTGTGGGTCAAGCCCACACTCTCAGCGCTGCAGCGCTCCCCTGCGGTGTTGCGTCGCGAACACTAGCTCAGGACCTCCCGGCGGCCGCCGATAGGGGCCGTCATGAGCAGGGTGGGCTCTCGGGGGGAGCCGCGTGATCCGCGGGTCGCCGCGGCCCGCGGCGCCGCGGTCTTCGGTGCCGTGGGCGCGGTGGCGACGGGCTTGGCAGCGGCCACGATGCTGCACGGCCCGTCACGCTCCTACACGTTCGCGCTGGCCGGCCTCGTCACCGTCCTCACGGTGCTCATCTGGAAGCTGCCCTGGGACCGCTGGCCGCACCGCTACCTGCTCGTGATCGTGCCGGTCGCCAGCGCGTTGATCGGCTTCGGCAACTGGGCTAGCCCCAACCCGTACGACGCGTCGATCTTCTTCCTCGTGCTCACCCTGTGGGTGGGCGCCACGCAGCGCCGCGGCACGACCGTGGCCGTGCTCCCTGTCCTCGTGGCGGCCTACTGGCTGCCGCTGTACGACGTGGCCGACGACGACCGCGAGCGGCACCTGCTGACGTCCTCGCTCGGCTACTACGTGCTCATCGTCCTCGTCCTGGGAGAGCTGACCGCCTACGCCATGGCCAGGATGCGCCGGGTCAGCGCCGAGCTGCGCGAGCATGACGAGCGCCGGTTCACCGCCCTGGTCGAGAACGCCTCCGACGTGACCGTCCTGCTCGACGCCTCCGGGACGGTGGCCTACGCCAGCCCGTCGGCCCGCTCGGTGCACGGCCGCCACCCGGAGCAGATGGTGGGGCTGGCGTTCGAGGAGGCCCTGGCCCGCGACGTCCATCCCGACGACCTCGCGGCCGCGGTCACCACCATGCGCGCCGTCCTCGGTGGCGGCGGGGGCCCCACGAGCTTGCACGTGCGCGCCGTCGACGGCGCGGGCGGGTGGCGGGAGATGGAGTGGCTGGTCGCCGACCACCGCGCCGACCCGGTCCTGGGCGGGGTCGTGGTGACCGCTCGCGACGTGACCGAGCAACGCCGGCTCGAGCGCGCGCTGCGCGAGCAGGCCCTGCACGACCAGCTCACCGGGCTGGCCAACCGCGGGCTGCTGACCGAGCGGCTGCAGCGGGCGCGCGGCGAGGGGCGCGCCGTCGCGGTGCTCTACTGCGACGTCGACGGCTTCAAGCCGGTGAACGACCGGTTCGGCCACGAGCAGGGCGACCGGGCGCTGCAGGAGACCGCTCGCCGGCTGGTCGCCGCGGCGGGGGCCCGGGCGACCGTGGCCCGGCTGGGCGGTGACGAGTTCGCCGTGCTGCTGCCGGACGCGGGGGAGGAGGCGGGGCTGGAGGTCGGGCGGCGGCTGGTGGCGGCGATGGCCGTGCCGGTGGAGCTGCCCGGGTCCGGCACCGCCCGGCTGGGGGTGAGCGTCGGGCTCGCCGCCGAGCTGCCCCTCGACGAGGACCTGCTCGTCGCGGCCGACATCGCGATGTACGCCGCGAAGGCCGGCGGCGGGTCCGAGGTCCTCGCCTACCGCCCGCAGATGCGGGAGAGCCGGGCCGATGAGGCGGCGCTCCGCATGGCGCTGCGCGGCGCGCTGGACCGGGACGAGCTGCGCCTGGACTTCGCCCCGGTGCTGGGCCTGGCCACCGGCCGGCTGCTCGGGGTCTCCGCGCTCGTGCGCTGGGACCATCCGGTGCTGGACCGGCTCGGCGTGGAGGGCCTGCTGCCCGAGGTCGAGGCGTCCGGGCTCGGGCCCCGGCTCGGCAGGTGGGCGTTGGAGGAGGCGTGCCGGGCGCTCGCCGAGGCGCGCCGGGACGACCCGGCCCTCGCCGACGCGTACGTCGGTGTCGGCGTCTGCGGCGCCTTCGTGCAGAGCCGGCACTTCGCCGCGGACGTGCGCGCCGCCCTGCACGCCGCCGGCCTGCCGCCGGGCGCGCTCGTGGTCGAGCTGGGGGCCTCGGCGGTGCCTGCGGCCGGCGCCGTGACGGACGAGCTGGAGGCGCTCGCCGCGCTCGGCGTCCGCTTCGCCCTGGCCGGCTTCGGCGCCCAGAGCTGCTCGCTGCTCGAGCTGCAGCGGCTGCCCCTGGCCCTGGTCAGGACCGACCCCGGGCTGCTCGCCGGGCCGGAGGGCGGCGCCGGCCTGCTGCCGCCGATCGTCGAGCTGGGCCGCCGGCTCGGCGGCCGGGTGGTGGCCGGCGGGGTGTCGTCGGCCGACGAGGCGGCGTACCTGCGCGGGCTTGGCGTGGACGGGGCCCAGGGGCCGTACGTCGGGCCGCCGCGCCCGCTGGCCGAGCTGCGGGCTGCCGCCGTCGGGGCCTAGCGCAGGAGCGCCGAACGCCTCAGCTGGAGGCGGTCCCGGTCGATCAGGCGAGGGAGGGCCGCGCTGGGTGGCGCGACGGGACGCAGGAGGAGAGTGCGATGTCGTGGTTCCGAGGGGGGCGGGCCGAGGCCGTCACGCCGTCTGGCTCGGGCCAGCCCCGAGACGTCGAGGCGATCGAGGACGTGCTGTCCGCCCTGGACGGCGGGGTGACCGACGACGTCGACGCGCATCGCAAGGTGACCGACGGCTTCGTGCAGGCGCTCGGCTTCGAGTACGGCGCGGTCTGGCTGCCCGGCGACGGTGACACCTTCTGGCTGGCCGGCGAGTCGGGCCCGCTCGTGGCCGAGATCGCGGCGGCCGGCGCGGGCACGCGGATGAGCCCGAGCGCCATGGGCCTGGCCCCCGAGGCGCTGCGCACCCGCCGGCCCGTCCTGGTGCACGGCGACGAGCCGGCCCCGACGTGCGCGCGCTGGACGGCGGCGCGCGGCGCCGGGATGGTCACCGGCTGTGCGATGCCGGTGCTCGAGGGCGGCAAGGTCGTGTCCGTGAAGGAGTTCTACACCCGCGGTGAGCTGCCGTTCTTCGGCCCGCGGGCCGAGAAGTGGGAGGCGCTGGAGCGCCTGGTGTCCCGCGCCCGCCACGGCGCCGTCGCCACGGCCCAGCTGCAGGAGACGCTCAACGACCGGGCGGCCGTGACCGAGGTCGTCAGCAAGGTGTCCCTGGCCAAGGACGAGCAGGCCGCGCTGCGGATCGCGCTCGACACCGTCCGCAGCGCGTTCGGCTGGCAGTACGGCTCGTTCTGGGCGCTGGACGAGGAGGCGAACGTGCTGCGCTTCGCCGTCGAGTCCGGCTCGGCCGGCGACGAGTTCCGCAAGGTCACGCTGGCCGCTTCGTTCGCCGAGGGGGTCGGGCTCTCCGGCCGCGCCTGGCGCGCCCGCGACCTCGTGTTCGTGCGCGACCTCGCGGAGGTGTCGGACTGCGTGCGCGCCCCCAGCGCGCAGCGGGCCGGCGTCAAGTCGGGCGTCTGCTTCCCGATCCTGTCCAACGGCCGCGTCATCGGCACCATGGACTTCTTCGTGACGCGGGCCATCGAGCTGTCCGAGACCCGGGCGTCCGCGCTGCGCAACGTGCAGCAGCTCGTGTCCCAGCGGCTCGACATCCTGCGCCGCGCCGAGGACGACCAGCGCAACGCCGCGTCCCTGCTGGAGACGGTCAGCCAGCTGCGGGAGGCGGGGGAGGACGCGGGCCGCGTCGCCGCGGAGGCGGTCGGCCGCGCGTCGGTCATGACCGCCGAGGTGGACGCCCTCGGCCAGGCCTCGGCCGCGATCGGGGACGTCATCAAGATCATCTCCAACATCGCGGACCAGACCAACCTGCTGGCCCTCAACGCGACGATCGAGGCGGCGCGTGCCGGGGAGGTCGGCCGGGGTTTCGCCGTCGTCGCGGGCGAGGTCAAGGACCTCGCCCGGGAGACCGCGGCCGCCACGCAGCGTGTCACCGAGCAGATCGCCGGCATCCAGGCCAGCAGCCAGTCGGTGTCCTCCGGCATCCACGCGACCAGCGAGATCATCGGCCAGCTGGATGCCGTGCAGGCTCGGATCGTCGAGGCGCTGGAGGCCCAGGCCCGCATGGCGCAGGCGTTCGACACGCACTGACACCCGGCAGGCGCGGCGGAGCGGAAGGGCCTGGCTCTCAGGCCTTCCGCTTCGCTGTCCCGCGCTTCGGCGGTTACGGCATTCGTGAATGACCGTGCAGGGCACGCGTGAGCGCGGCGAGGGCCCGTGCGTTCTCCGGAGCGGTCCGCACGGCGATCCGGAGGGCATGCGCCCCCAGTGCGGTGCCCATGGCTCCCGCATCGCGCAGGTAGACCTCCTCGGCCCGGCACGCGTCGACGACGGCCTGCGCGTCCGGGCCGTCCCCCGGCAGGTGGGCGAGGAGGAAGCCTGCCGCGGCGCCCGGGACGACGTCGAGCCCGAGGGCCCGCAGCCCGTGCGCCAGCCCGGTGCGCAGCACGGCGGTCTCGGCCCACCGGGCGGCGTAGTAGCCGGGGTCCTGCAGCGCGCGCACGGCCGCCACCTGTCCCGGAAGGCTCACTGCCCAGGGCGGGGACCAGGCGCGCAGCTCGGCCACCACCGCCGCGGGCCCGCAGAGGTAGGCGACGCGAGCCCCGCTGAGGGCGTACGCCTTGGACATCGACTTGCACACGACCACGTTTCTGCTCGCAGCGGCGTACCGCTCGAGCGACTCGTCCGGGCCGGCGAAGTCGACGTAGGTCTCGTCCACCCACACCCGGGCCCGGCCGGGCAGCCGGCGCAGCGAGGCGGTGAGCTCGGGCCGGGGGACGTGCCGCCCGGTCGGGCTGTTGGGGTTGACCAGGACGACGAGGTCGTACGCCGCGTCGTGCACGCGCCGGACGAGCCGCTCGACGTCGAGGCCGTAGCCCTCCTCCCGCTCCAGGCGCAGCCGGTCGACCCGGCACCGCACCACGTGCTCGAGGACGTGTGCGTACTCGCCGTACGTCGGGTCGAGCAGGAGCACCCGGGATGCGGGTGTCAGCCACCGGCCGAACGCCAGGAAGATCAGCGCCGACGAGCCGGCCCCCGGCAGCAGGGCGTCGCGCGGGACGCCGCGGGCCTCCGCCACCGTGTCCAGCAGGCCGCCGCACTCGGTCGGCGGGGAGGTGCGCAGCAGCCACGGCAGGTGCGCCGCGACCGCCTCGACCGCGCCCGGCGCGGGCGGGAACCAGGCGTCGAGCACGTCGGCGTTGACGACCTGCGTCGACCGCTCCAGGGCGTCGAAGCGCTCGCCGACCCCGTCGAAGGACGCGCCGCCGTGGAAGCAGCCGGCCGGCTCGGTGAACGGGAAGGGCAGCCGCCAGTCGCACGCGCGCAGCCGCGCGAGGAGCGGCGCGACCGCGACGGCCCGGGCACGGGCCTCGGTCGTCGTCATCGTGAACACCTCGAAGCCGAGCGCCCCGGACGTGACGCGCAGGCCGAGCGGGCGCGCCCCCGCCTGCCGGTACGCCGCCAGCGCCCGCCCGTGCCCCATCCCGACGATGCGGGTGCCGCCGGCGGCCTCGACGTGGCGGAAGGCGGCGTACATCAGCAGCGCCGCGAGCGCGCCGCCGCGGTGGCCGGGCGCGACCGTGAGCAGCCGCACCTCGTGCACCCGCTCGTCGACGGGGAAGGGCAGTTGCCCCCGGGACACGTACGTGTCCAGCGACAGCGCGCCGCCCGGGGCGGTCACGCTGACGGAGCCGACGAGCTCCTCGCCGACCGTGGCCACCAGGTAGGCGTTCGAGGCGTCCAGCCGGTCGGTCAGCCGCTGCTCGGCGTTCTCCGGGTGCTGGCCCAGCTCCCGCGCGTACGCAGCGTGGCGCAGGCGGTAGGCCGCCTCCCGCTGCCCGGCGGAGGCGTAGCCCACCCGCACCCGCTCCAGCCCCATGGGCGTCGATGGCACGTGGACAACCTGGCACGTGGGACGAGCCTGGCGCAGGCCTTGCCGTTTGGTAAACCGAGGCCCTACCCTCCAGCTGTCCTACATTTGGAGAGGTCATGAGCCTGGTCGCCCCCCAGCGGTCGGCGCCGCTGTCGGCGCAGGTCGCGGACCAGCTGCGCGCCCTCATCGCCGACGGCAGCTGGCCGCTCGGGTCCCGCATCCCGCCGGAGCACCGGCTGACCGAGGAGCTCGGCGTCAGCCGCAACACCGTCCGCGAGGCACTGCGTGCGCTCGTCCACACCGGCCTGCTCGAGGCGCGCCCGGGGGACGGGACCTACGTGCGCGCGGACAGCGAGCTGCGGGTCTCGCTGGGGCGCCGGGTCGCGGCCGGAGGGCTGACGGACGCGTTCGAGGTGCGCGCCCTGCTCGAGCGGGCCGGCGCGCGCCGGGCCGCGGAGCGGGCGACGGTGGACGACATCGACGGCCTGCGCCGGCTGCTGGCCGCGCGCGACGCGGCCAAGTCGGCCGGCGACCTCGAGCGATTCGCCGAAGCCGACTTCGCCTTCCACCGGGCCGTCGTGGCGGCGGGCGGCAACGCCCTGCTCACCGAGCTGTACGAGTACCTCACCACCCCCATCACCCGCACGATCAGCGAGAGCGCGGCCCTGCACGAGGACGGCGGCGTGCACGCCCGCCACGCCGAGCTGCTCGACGCCATCTCCGCCCACGACCCGGACGCCGCCGAGGCGTGCGCCGAGGCGCTGCTGGCGCACGGGATGGCCGCGCTGCCGACCGCCGGAGCCGGCTCGGAGAACCCGGAGGACACCCCCCGATGACGACCACCGCCCCCATCGCACCGGCGGTGCCCGCCCGCAGCACGCGGACCGTGCTGCTCGTGGTCGGCATCCTGCTGATCGGCGCCAACATGCGGGCGTCGCTCACCAGCGTCGGCCCGCTGCTCGACGACATCCGGCTGGACACGGGGCTCTCGAGCGCGGCGGGCGGCCTGCTCACCGCGCTGCCGCTGCTCGCCTTCGCGCTGCTGTCCCCCGTGGCACCGGTGGTCGCGATGCGGGTCGGCATGGAGCGCACGCTCTGGGGGGCGCTGCTGCTCCTGACCGTCGGCATCGTGCTCCGCTCGACGCCGGTGACCGGCGCGATCTGGGCGGGCACCGCGCTGCTCGGGTGCGCCATCTCCTTCTTCAACGTGCTGCTTCCCAGCCTGGTCAAGCGCGACTTCGCCGGCAAGGCGGCGCTCGTCATCGGGTCGTACGCCGCCACCCAGACCGTGGTCGGCGCCGTGGCGTCAGGCATCGCGGTGCCAATGGCCGGCGACGAGCCCGACGGCTGGCGGCTCGCGCTCGGCTTCTGGGCCGGGGCCAGTGCCATCGCCGCCGCCTTCTGGCTGCCGCAGCTGCGCTCCACCACCCGGCCGCAGCATGCCCGCGCCGCAGCCCTCGACCCGCACCCGGAGTACCGCTCGCCCTGGCGCAGCGCGATGGGCTGGCAAGTCACCGCCTTCATGGGCCTGCACTCGCTGGTGTTCTACGACGTCATCGCCTGGCTGCCCTCGATCGTGCACGACGAGGGGATCTCGGAGACGACCGCGGGCTGGTACCTCTTCGTGTACCAGGTCGTGGCGGTCCTCTCGAACCTCAGCACGCCGTTCCTCATGCGGCGGTTCCCGGACCAGCGGACTCTCGGCGCGCTGTGCTCGACACTGATCCTGGTCGGCACGGCCGGGCTGCTCGTCGCGCCGGGCGCGGCGCTGCTCTGGGTCGTCTTCGCCGGGCTCGGCGCCGGCGTCGCGCTGGTGCTGACGCTGACGCTGTTCGGCCTGCGCACGGTGCACCACGGGCAGGCTGCCGCCCTGTCCGGGATGGCGCAGTGCGTGGGCTACACGCTCGCCGCCGCCGGCCCGGTCGTGATCGGCGCCCTGCACGACGCCACCGACGGCTGGACGGTGCCGCTCGCGCTGCTGACCGCCCTCGCCGCCGTGCAGGTGGTGTTCGCCGTGCTCGCCGGGCGTCAGCGCGTCATCGGCTGAGCTCGGGCTCGGTCCTCAGGTCGATCCGCTCCTTGCGGACCGGCGCGCTGACCGTGGCCTCCGCGGTCTCGGTCTCCACGACGACGCGGACCTGCTCGACCGGGACGGTCTCCAGCGTGACCACCGGGCGCTCGGCGTACAGCACCAGGACCTGCTCGCGCGGGGAGAACTCGGTGCCGTCCGCCGGCGCCCGGAGCGCGTCCGCGTCGTCGACGGGCTCGCTGACCAGCCGGACCATCTCCCGGCGGACCTGGACCGTGACCGTCTCGGTCTCGGTCACGACGTACTTCTCCACCCGGGCGCGGCTGCCCACGACGGTCTCCACGCCCGTGACGAGCCGCTCCTCCGAGCGGGTCATCGCCTCGTCGGAGGTGCCCGTGCCCGCCGGGGTGCCCGCGAGGCCGGCGGTGCCCGCCGCGGCCTGGGCGTCGGCAGTGGCGGCGAGCCCGCTGCCGTAGTGCGCCGCGAGCTCCTCCTCCTCGGCCGGCTCGAGGTGGCCGCTGTCCAGGCTGACGTCGGGGCTCTGCCGGACCAGCTCCCGCGAGTACGGCAGGGACAGCCCGTCGGCGGTCAGCTCGGCGCCGGCCAGCGGGACGGCGTGGTCACGCGCGCCGAGCAGGCCGGTGCGTACCGTCGCCCACTTCGGCTCGCCGGTGCGGTCGTCGAGGAAGGCCTGGACGACCTCCCCGATCCGCTCCCCGTCGCCGGAGTACGCGTCCTGGCCGAGCAAGGCCTGCGCCTGGTCACGTGTGATCACGTCGTTCCTCCTCGCAAAAGGCCTGCAGCTCCGCCGGACGGCCTTCCCGTCCACCCCCTCGGGCAACCCCTGCCCGCGCGAGCGCGTCGCGTCAGTAGCGCAGCCAGATGTCCGTCCGCCGGTTCAGCGCCCGGCCGGCAGGGGTCGCGTTGGACGCGTACGGGTCCCGCTCGCCCATCGTCACCACGCGGGCGCGTACCGGCACGCCCTCGGTCAGTGCGGCGCAGACGACTCGCGCGCGGCGCCGGCCGAGGGTGACGCCGGACTCCCACGAGCCGCGCGAGTCGGTGTAGCCGAGGCAGGACACCACCCGGGCGCCGTCGAGCCGGGCCCGCACCGCCGCCAGGTAGCGGGCGTCCGCGGCCGACACCCGCGCCGACTCGGTGGGGAAGTAGGCCGCCCGCGCCAGCTTGAAGGACCGCGCCACGACGGTGGCCGCCCCGGCGGCCGGCCGCGGGCGGGGCTGCCCCGTCCGCGAGACGGACGCCGTGACTCGGAACGGCACCCCGCCGGGCACGGCGGTGACCGCGCGCCCGAGCGGCGTCAGCCGCACCCCGACGTCGACCCGGCGGGTGCCGCGGGCGGCCGTCGCCGTGCCCGCCCCCACCACGACCCGGCGGCCGGCCACCACCGTGGAGACGGTCACCGCGCAGCGGCGCAGGTCCGGCCGGGAGCTCGTGCAGGGCAGGCGGACCACGCCGTCGTGCACGATCCGGGCCGGCAGCGGCAGGCGTACCCGCCCCGGCTCCTCGGAGGTCAAGGGCACGGCCGCGGCGCTGGTGACGAAGGGGTGGTAGGCGCCGGTGGCAGCCGTGCCGACGGCGTCGACGACGCGGTAGCCCACCGGCCGCGGCGCTCCGGAGAAGCCGGTGGCGGGCAGGAACGTCAGGGCGCCGGTGGGCGCGTCGAGGGCGTAGCCGCCCTCCCGGGCAACGTCCACCACAGTCGTCGGCCGACCGGCCCCGTCGAGCAGGGTGACGGACCCGCCGGGTGGAACGGGCAGCGACACCGCCTGCGGCTGCGCCCCGGGCCCGGACGAGCGCAGCACCGGCGGCACGACGACCACGGGCAGGCGGGCCGTCCGGCCCGCGCCGTCCGGCCCGACGCCCACGGCGACCAGCACGTGGTCGCCCGGCTCGATGCCGGCGGGCACCTCGACAGGGGCGGCGAGCCGGCCGTCCCCGTCGGCCGTGACGGAGCCGAGCACGGTGGGGCCGGGATAGACGCCGACCTTGGCCGTGGAGTGCGGCAGGAAGCCCTCGCCGGTGAGCGTCAGCGCCGCTCCCGGCAGCGCGACCCCGACCGGCCCGCGGTCGGTGCCCAGGGCGTCCCCGGTCACGGGGGCGGCGGGCGGCAGCACGGGGTCACCGGCCACCACCGGCGCGGAGGGGACGCCGGCGGCCGTCGTGCCGTCCGCGAACGACGCGACGACGGTGACGGTGTACGCACTGCCGGCGGTGCCGCCGAGCACGCAGCGCCGGCCGGAGGTCGAGCAGGACGCCGGGCCGGGGGAGGCGTACGCCCGGTAGCCCGTCACGGCGCTCGCGCCGGACGCCGGGGCCCAGCTCGCGAAGACTGCCGAGGTGCCTGCGGTGGCGGCCACCGCGGGGGCGAGGGGCGCACCGGCGGGTGCGGGAGGAGGCGGGACGAGGGTCAGGGGGCTCAGGGCAGCGGGGGCCGACGCCGGCCCCGGGCCGATGGCGTTCACCGCCCGCACGGAGACCGAGAGCGCCGTCGCGTCGCCCGGGCCGGCGGTCGTCCCGGTGCGCGTGCCACCGCCCGCCGGGGCCGTGGGGAGCGCGGCCCACGTCGTGCCGCCGTCGAGCGAGGACTCGTACCCCGTGACGGCGCTGCCGCCGTCGTCGGCGGGAGGCGTGAAGGTGACAGCGGCGCCGCCGTCGGCCGCGCGCGCGGTGAGGCCGGTGACCGCTCCCGGGACCGCCGCCACGGACCAGGATCGGGTGGTGGCGGGCCCGCGGACGCCGGCCGAGTTCACGCCCCACACCCGCAGGGCGTGCGCGCCGCGCGACAGCCCGGGAAGCGTCGTCGGGTCGCTGCACGGGGTGGGCGCGGCCGCGTCGAGCGCGCAGACGTACCGGGCGAGCGTCGTGTCGGCGGGCTGGCGTGCGAGCGAGGCCGTCGCCGAGGTCGCCGCCGTGGCCCCGGTGGGCAGGCCGGTCACGACGGGCGCGAGCGGCGCCGCCGGTGGGACGAACCGCCAGCCCACCGCGAGCGTGCGCGTGTCGCCGGGCGCGAGCGCCGGGACCGACCACTGCACGCCGAGTGCGTGGTCGACGACCGTGGGCTCGTGGCTGTCGGGGTAGCCCCAGCCGGCGGAGTGGAAGGGGTCGTCGTAGGAGACGTAGTCGCCCTCGTAGTAGTGCTCCCAGGGGGCGGTCGCGTCCTCGACGAGCTCGGCGCGGCTGCCGTCCGGCGACACGCCGGACAGGATGCGCGCAGGCGCCGTCCCCGCCAGCTCTCCGAAGCCCTCGTCGAAGCCGCTCACGTAGAGGTCGCCGGCGTTGAAGGCCTGGAAGCCGACCGGTGCCGCCCCACCGTTGCGCACCGACCAGGACAGGGCGTACGCCGTCCCGCCGTCCACCGCCGTGAGCACCTGGGTGACCCGCAGGCCGCTGGTGCCGGCGTCGAACGAGGACGTCACGGCCCAGGGGTCGGCGGCGGTGCCGGTGCCGGACAGCGCCGGCGCCGACACCTGCGTGAACCGCGTGGGCGAGATCCCCGAGTACGCCCTGCCGCCCACGTGCAGGGCGAAGTGCGCCGCGGCGTCGGCGCTCAGGCCTGTCTCGCTGGCCGAGAAGAGCGAGCTCTGCGTGCCGCTGAACCGGGCCGTCACCGCCCCGCTCGACGCGCCGCCCGGCACGCCGACGACCAGGGCGCTGCCCGGGACGACCACCCCTCCCGGCACGTCGTCCGCGGCGCCGGCCGGCGACGCGACGAGCGAGCCGGCCACGAGCGCCGCGGCGGACGCTCCGGCCGCGACCGACATCCAGGCAACTGGTCCGCGCATGAGGCCCCCGATCGAGAGACCGCCCCGGCACCAGCCGCGGGCGTGATCCCACTCACCGTGCCCAGCGCGTCGGGCGGGTGCGCTCGCGCGGGGCCCGAACCCCACGAACGCACTATCGAACCGGGCCCGAAGGCCCAACCCGACCGGACGCCGGGGCGGGGTCAGCTCGCGTCGCCGCCCGGCGGGTCCTCGTCCGGGCCGTCCCGGTCCGGGCGCGAGCGCTGCTCGCCCATCTCCTCGAGCTCGTCGAGCACGGCGCGCAGCTCGCTGCGCAGGAAGTCACGGGTGGCCACCTCGCCGAGCGCGATCCGCAGCGCCGCGACCTCCCGGATGACGTACTCGGTGTCGGCGATGGTCCGCTCGCTGCGGGCGCGGTCCTGCTCCCACTGGACCCGGTCGCGGTCGGTCTGCCGGTTCTGCGCGAGCAGGATCAGCGGGGCGGAGTAGGACGCCTGCAGCGACAGCATCAGCGTGAGGAAGATGAACGGGTAGTCGTCGAACCGCAGGTCGTCGGGGGCCAGCGAGTTCCACAGCACCCAGGTCGCGACGATCGCGCTCATGTAGCCGATGAACCGCCACGAGCCGAGGAAGCGGGCGGCCCGGTCGGACAGCGTCCCGAGGAAGTCCGGGTCGTACGTCGGGCGCGGCACGCCCCGACGGCGGGACTCGCGCGGGACGTCGAGCCCGGGCCGGCGCGGCCCACGGCGCTCACGGGCCACGGGGCACCTCGACGTCGGCCGGGCGGTCGCGCCAGTCGTCGGGCAGCAGGTGGTCCAGGACGTCGTCGACGGTCACGGCGCCGACGAGGTGGTCGTTGTCGTCGACCACGGCCACCGAGACGAGGTTGTACGTCGCGAGGTAGTGCGTCACCGCCGGCAGCGCGGTGTGCGGCAGCAGCGGCTCGAGGCCGTTGTCGACGATGCCCGAGACCAGCGCGGACGGGGGCTCGCGCAGCAGCCGTTGGATGTGGCAGGTCCCGAGGTACTTGCCGGTCGGGGTCTCCAGGGGCGGCCGGCACACGTAGACGGCGGACGCGAGCGCGGGGGAGAGGTCGGGGTTGCGCACCCGGGCCAGCGCCTCGGCGACGGTGGCCGAGGGCGGCAGGATCACCGGCTCGGTCGTCATCATGCCGCCGGCGGTGAGCTCGCCGTAGCTCAGCAGCCGGCGCAGGTCGGCGGCCTCGTCGGGCTCCATGAGGCCGAGCAGCTTCTCCGCCTCGCCGGCCGGGAGCTCGGCGAGCAGGTCGGCCGCGTCGTCCGGTCCCATCGCCTCCAGGACGTCGGCGGCGCGCTCCTCCTCGAGCTTGCCGAGGATCTCGACCTGGTCGTCCTCCGGCAGCTCCTCCAGCACGTCGGCGAGCCGCTCGTCGTCGAGCGCGGCCGCGACCTCGGCCCGCCGCTTCGGCGACAGGTCGTGCAGGACCGCGGCCAGGTCCGGCGCGCGCATCTCCTCGAACGCGGCCAGCAGGTTGGTCGCGCCCTGGCCCTGCTCCTCCAGCGCGAAGCCGGTCACCGCGTCCCAGTCGACCGTGAACGTCTCGCCGCGCCGCCGCAGCCCCTTCGCCGGCCGCGAGACGTGGACCTTCTGCAGCACCCAGTCACGGGCGCGCGTCTGCTCCAGGGCCACGTCCTCGACCGTCACGGTCGTGCCGTCGTCGAGCAGGGTGACCTTGCGGTCGAGCAGCTCGCCCAGCACCAGGGTCTCGGTGGGGCGCTGGGAGAAGCGACGCATGTTGACCAGGCCGGTCGTGATGACCTGGCCCACGTCGACCGCGGTCACCCGGGTCATCGGCAGGAAGACGGCGCGCCGCCCGAGCACCTCGACGACGAGGCCGAGCACCCGCGGCGGGCGGTGACCGGGGCGCAGCACGCAGACGACGTCGCGCACCTTGCCCACCTGGTCACCGGTCGGGTCGAAGACCCCCGTCCCGGCCAGGCGTGCCGCGAAGACGCGCGATCCGCTCATGGGCGGCAGGCTAGCCGTAGGGCGGGCGTCACCGCGTCGCGCACGTCGCGGCGGTGGCGCGGCAGGTGCCCGGGCGGCGCAGGCGTACCGGCTACGGTCGGGGCGTGATGCCGACGCTGCGCTACGAGATTGTCGACGTGTTCACCGACGAGCCGTTCGGCGGCAACCCGCTGGCCGTCGTCCTCGACGCCGAGGGCCTGTCGACCGAGCAGATGCAGCTGCTGGCGCGCGAGTTCAACCTGTCCGAGACGGCGTTCCCGCTGCGCCTGCAGCCGGGCGACGCACCCGGCGCCGACTACCGCATCCGGATCTTCAGCCCGGCCGTCGAGCTCCCGTTCGCCGGCCACCCGTCGGTGGGCACCGCGTGGCTGATGGCGGCGCTGCAGCGCGTCGAGCCGGGGCGGGTCGTGCAGCGCTGCCTGGCCGGCGACATGCCGCTCGAGATCGAGCCCGGCGCCGCCGACGGCATCGGGCCGGGGCTGGTCACGCTCACCGGCGGGACGCCGCGCGTGTCCGCGCCGCTGGAGACCGCGCCCTACGCCGCCGCCGTGGGGGTCGCGGCCGACGCCCCGGTCTCGCCGGTGCGCGCTGCGGGGGCGGGCATCGACTGGGTGTACGTCCGGCTGGCCGACGAGGCCGCCGTCGCCGCCTCGCTCGGCGACGACGGCGCGCTGCTGCAGCTGCCGCACCCGGAGGCGTACGCCTTCTGCTGGGACGCGGGGTCGTCGACCGCGTACGCCCGCGGCTGGGCCGGCGGGGTCGGGATCCATGAGGACCCGGCGACGGGGTCGGCCGCGCTCGGGCTGGGGGCGTACCTCGTCGCCGAGGGCCTGCTCGCGGCCGACGGCACCAGCGCGTACACCGTGCGCCAGGGCGTCGACATGGGGCGCCCGTCCACACTGGCCTGCACGGTGACGGCCGAGGGCGGGGTGGCGACGCGGGTGACGGTGGCCGGCACCGCCGCCCCCACCGCGCGCGGGGAGATCCTTGTCCCGTGAGCCCGTCCACGACCCGGCGCTGACCCCCGGCCCGGCCCGGCTCGACCTGGCGCTGCTCGCCGTCGGCATCGCCGGGGTCGCCACCTCGGGCCCGGTGATCGCCGCCACCGCGGCGCCGGCGCTGGCGATCGCCTTCTGGCGCAACGCGCTCGGGACGCTCGTCGTCGGCGCGGTCTCGGTCGGCACGCAGTGGTCGCGCCTGCGCGCGGCCTCCCACCGCGTCCTCGCGCTGTCGGCGGTCTCCGGGCTGCTGCTGGCCGCGCACTTCGCGCTGTGGATCCCCTCGCTGCGCTACACCTCGGTCGCGTCCTCGACGGCGATCGTGAGCCTGCAGGCGGTGTGGACCGCGATGCTGGGCCGGCTGGCGGGCGAGCGGCTCGGCGGGCGGGCCTGGGCGGGCATCGCGCTGGCGATCGTCGGGGTGCTCGCCATGACGGGGGTCGACCTCTCGCTGTCGACCCGAGCGCTCGCGGGTGACGCGATGGCCCTGGGCGGGGGCCTGTTCGCGGCGTTCTACGTGGTCGTCGGCGCCCGGGTCCGGCGCGAGCTGCCGGCCGCGTCCTACACGGCGGTCTGCTACGGCGTCTGCGCGCTCGCCCTGCTCGCCGGCTGCCTGGCAGGGGGCGTGGCGCTCACCGGATACCCGTCGGACGCCTGGCTCGGGATCCTGGCCGTGACCGTCGCGGCCCAGCTGCTCGGGCACACGGCCTTCAACGTGGTGCTCCGCTCGGTGCCGCCGACGGTCCTCTCGGTCGCGATCCTGCTCGAGGTCCCCGGCGCGGCCCTGCTCGCCGCGGTGTGGCTCGGCCAGACCCCGCCGGCCGCGGCGCTGCCCGCGCTCGCCCTCGTCCTGGCCGGCACGGCGCTCGTCGTCGTCGCCCGGCCGGGCCCTCCGGCGCTGGCGGACTGACAGCTCCGCGGTTCGGGCGCCCCGCAATCGGGCATCGCCGCCCTCATGGCCACAAAGCAGCAGGACAGGCCGGCCGTGCCGGCAGCGCCTGCACCGCAGGCGCTCACAGCGACCGGAAGCCCACTCGTCGCCCCGCGGGAGCGGATCCCGTGGCGCACCATCTGGGCCACGATCGGCGCGATCCTCGTGACCGCCCTCGCCCTTCTCCTCGTCGAGCGGGTCGCCCGGATCCTCGTGTGGATCGCGATCGCCGCCTTCTTCGCCGTCGCGCTCGCCCCGCTCGTCGGCCTCATCCAGCGCCGTGGGCACATGAAGCGCTCGGTGGCCACCAGCATCGTGTGGTTCGGCGGGCTCGTCGTCCTCGGTGGGCTCGTCGCGGTCCTCGTCACGCCGCTCGTCCGGCAGAGCGACGAGTTCCGCGAGGGCTTCCCGCAGTACGTCGAGGACGCCCGCAACGGCCGCGGCCCCATCGGCGACCTCATCGAGCGGTTCAACGTCGACCAGTACGTCCGGGAGAACGAGGACCGCATCCGCGAGACGCTCACGGGCCTCGGCACCCCGGCGGCGCACGCGCTGATGACCGCGGGAGAGGTCGTCGTCGCGCTGCTGACGATCTTCGTGCTGTCGTTCCTCATGGTGCTCGAGGGCCCGAAGCTGATGGACAGCGCGATGGCCCAGCTGACGCCGCGGCGCGAGTCGCACGTGCGCCGCGTCGCCCACGACTGCGCCCGCGCGGTCACCGGCTACATCACGGGCGCCCTGCTGATCGCGACCATCTGCGGGCTGCTCACCTGGCTCGTGCTGACGATCATGGACGTGCCGTACGCCGGGGTCATCGCGCTGTTCGTCGCGGTCTGCGACCTGATCCCGCTCATCGGCGCCACCCTGGGCGCGGTCGTCGCGACGTTGATCTCGCTCGTCGAGTCCGTGCCCGCGGCGATCGTCGTGGCCGTGTGGTTCGTCATCTACCAGCAGCTGGAGAACCACCTCTTCCAGCCGATCGTGCAGTCGCGCACCGTGAAGCTGAACCCGCTGACGGTCCTCGTCAGCGTGCTGCTCGGCGTGGAGCTGGCCGGCATCCTCGGCGCCCTGCTGGCGATCCCGGTCGCGGGCGTCCTGCAGGTCATCGTCCGCGACGTCTACGACACCCGCCGCGGCAAGCTGAAGGCCGTGCCGACGACCGGCGAGGAGGAGACCCCGATCCCGCCGCATCCCGCGGTCCCCGCGCGCTGACCGCTCGGCCAGGATGGCGGCCGTGCGCGAATTCCGCTCTCGCCGTTCCTGTCTCTCGGTTCCCGCGTCCAACGCCCGCGCCGTGGCCAAGGCCCCGTCGCTGCCGGTCGACGAGGTCATGCTCGACCTCGAGGACTCGGTGGCCGAAGGGGCCAAGGCCGCGGCCCGGGAGGCCGCGGTCGCCGCGCTGCTCGGCGACGGGTGGGGCGGGCGTACCCGTGCCGTGCGGGTCAACGGCTGGCAGACGCCGCACACCCACCGCGACGTCGTCGCGGCCGTCGAAGGGGCCGGGGCCGCGCTCGACTGCGTCGTGCTGCCCAAGTGCGACTCGCGGGACCACGTCGCCGCGCTCGACCTGCTGCTCACCCAGCTCGAGCGCGGCGCGGGCCTCCCGGTCGGCAGGATCGGGATCGAGGCGCAGATCGAGTCGGCGGCCGGGCTCGCCGCCGCCGACGCGATCGCGGCCGGCCCGCGGGTCGAGGCCCTCGTCTACGGCCCCGGCGACATGGCCGCGAGCCTCGGCATGCGGACGGTCGAGATCGGCGCCCAGCCGGTGGGCTACCCCGGCGCCGACGCCTACCACTACGTCCTCATGCGGATCCTCGTCGCCGCCCGCGCCGCCGGCGTGCAGGCGGTCGACGGGCCGTACGTGCGCATCGCCGACGTCGACGGCTTCCGCCGGGACAAGGCGAGGACGGCCGCCCTCGGCTACGACGGAGCCTGGGTGCTGCACCCGGCCCAGGTCCGGGCGGCCAACGAGGCCTTCACGCCCTCGCCGGAGGAGTACGCCCGGGCGGAGGCGGTCCTGGCGGCGTACGCGGCGGCGGCCTCGGAGCCCGGCGGCGGGCGTGGGGCGGTCCTGGTCGACGGGCAGATGATCGACGAGGCGTCGCGCCAGGTCGCCCTGGCGGTGGTGTCGAAGGGGAGGGCGGCCCGGCTGGCGTCAGCGCCCGGGGCCGGGGGCGGGGACGGGCGGCCGTAGGGCCCCGGACCGCAGCTGCCCGGCGAGCGTCCGCCGGGCGCGGCGTGCCGCCCGCAGCCCGACGACCTGCCGGCGGTAGCGCCCGGTGCGGTTGACCGCCTCGACGGTCCACGGCCGGCGCAGGAACACGCGGGCGGCGACGCTCCCGACCAGCAGGACGAGCACGACCACCGCGTCCACGAGCAGCAGCACCAACGGCAGCAGCAGCCACCAGAAGAGCGCCGCGCTCGCGACGAGCCCGATCAGCAGCAGGCCGATCACGGCGACGACGGCGGCCCCCTCGTCGAGCCCGCCCCACCAGCCGCCCTCGCCGTTGCCGCCCCGGCTCCCGCCACCGCTCCCGCCGTGCCCGCCGCGCCCGGCGGGCAGGAGCCCGCGAGCGCCGCCGCCGGCCTCGACCAGGTCCCACCCGTCGGCCGCGTGGTCGAGCCGGACCCGGCGCTTGCGCCGGCGCCAGCCGCCGAGCCGCGTGGACAGCGCGGCCCAGCGCGGGCGCCAGACGACGCGCACCGTCCAGGCCTGTCCGGCGGGGTCGAGGGCGCGCATGGGAGGTCCTTCCGGGGGGTCCGCTTCCTGCGAGGGCTCTCGACAGAGCGATGGGCCGCCCTGCTGATACGCGTCTGTCGCCCGCACGACACAGGGAAGTCGGTGTCGCGGTGCCCGTCATGTCCGGTACGGTCGCGCCCCGTCCCGCCACCGCCCCTCGGCGGCCGGGGTGTTCCCAGTCCTCACCGGAAGCAGGTGTCGGCGATGGCGTGTCGCATCAGTGAGCTCGTGCTCGGCTGCCGGGACCCGGAGGCGCTCTCCCGGTTCTGGTGCGAGGCCCTGGGCTTCGTCGTGCTCGACCGCGAGGACGACGGCACCCTCGAGATCGGCCCGCGCGAGGGGTTCGGCGGCCCGCGGCCGACCATCATCCTGAGCCGCCGCGAGGAGCCGGAGCCGGGCAAGTCGCGGCTCCACATCGACGTCAACGCGACCGACCGCGACCAGGACGCCGAGCTCGAGCGCCTGCTGGCGCTCGGGGCGCGCCGGGCCGACATCGGCCAGACCGGCGAGGAGCAGTGGCACGTCCTCGCCGACCCCGAGGGCAACGAGTTCTGCCTGCTCAAGGCGCGGCTCGCTCCGCTCTGACGCCTCCCGGCCGGACGCCGCCGGCGTCGGGCCGCGGCCTGCGCTGCGCGAAGGTGGCGCTGTCGGTCGCCGACTCCGTCCGGGTGGCCCGGGGAATCCCCGGGCGGCCGGACGCGCTGACCGGCTCGAGCGACGAGAGGGCAGTGACGTGGACAAGCGGATCGGGTTCCTGACCTTCGGCCACTGGCAGGCGATCCCGGGGTCGAAGGTGCGCACCGCGCGCGACGCATTGGTGCAGACCGTCGAGCTGGCCGTGGCGGCCGAGCAGATCGGCCTGGACGGGGCGTACGTCCGGGTGCACCACTTCGCCCGGCAGCTGGCCTCGCCGTTCCCGCTGCTGTCGGCCATCGCGGCCCGCACCGACCGCATCGAGCTGGGCACCGGCGTGGTCGACATGCGCTACGAGAACCCGCTCTACATGGCCGAGGAGGCCGCGGCGACCGACCTGCTCAGCGACGGCCGGCTGCAGTTGGGCGTGAGCCGTGGGTCGCCCGAGACCGCGCTGCGCGGGTCGGAGGCGTTCGGGTACGTCCCGCCCGAGGGCATGAGCGACGGCGACCTGGCGCGGGAGAAGGTCACCGCCTTCCTGCGGGCCGTCGAGGGCGCTGCCCTCGTCGAGGCCGACCCCCGGATGACGCGCGGCGTGACGGGACGGCTGCCGCTGCAGCCGCAGTCGGACGGGCTGCGCGACCGCATCTGGTGGGGCTCAGGCACCCGTGCGACCGCCGTGTGGACGGCGCAGCGGGGCATGAACCTCATGAGCTCCACCCTGCTCAGCGAGGACACCGGGGTGCCGTTCGACGAGCTGCAGGCCGAGCAGATCGCGCTGTTCCGGCGGGCCTGGGCGGAGGCCGGCTGGGGACGTACGCCCCGGGTGTCGGTCAGCCGCAGCGTGCTCCCCATCACCACCGACGAGGACCGGCACTACTTCGCCGGGGACCCGGGGGAGGACCAGGTCGGCTACCTCGAGGGCGCGCGCTCGCGCTTCGGCAAGAACTACGTGGGGGAGCCGGACCGGCTGGCCGAGGAGCTCGCCAAGGACATGGCGGTCCGGGAGGCGGACACGCTGATCCTCACGGTGCCGAACATGCTCGGCGTCGACTACAACGCCCGGCTGCTCGACACGGTCGCCCGGGAGATCGCCCCGGCGCTCGGCTGGTCGCCGGCGTACCGCCGCGCGGTCTGAGCACCGTCAGGCGCGGCGGTAGCGGAGCCCGTCCATGAGCAGGTCGAGCAGCCGCCCGGCCTGCTCACGGTCGTCCGGCGCGGCGAGGGAGACCCCGCTCAGCCCGCGCAGCACGTCCTGCACGTCGACGTCGTCGCGGATCGCCTGCACGCCGGCCGCGGCGTCGAGCAGCGAGCGCAGCGCGTCGAGCAGCCGGCCGCGCGTCTCGGCGAAGGGGTCCCCGCCCGAGGCGATGACCGCCCGCAGCGCCTCCGCCATGCCGCGCTTGGTCGTCATGTAGTCGACGAAGCCGTCCATCCATCGGCGCAGCGCCGCGTCGGGCGCGTGCGCCGCGAGCAGCTCGGGCGCCGCGTCGCACAGCCGTTCCACCTCGGTGCGGTAGACCGCCTCGACCAGGGCCTCCCGGGTCGGGAAGTGGCGGTAGAGGGTGCCGATCCCGACCCCGGCCTGCTTGGCCACGGACTCGAGCGACGCGTCGGCGCCCGCCGGGCCGGCGAACGCCGAGAGCGCGGCCGTCAGCAGCTTGTCGCGGTTGCGCTGCGCGTCGGCCCGCAGCGGTCGCCGTGCGTTCTCGGGCATCGCTCCTGGTCCTCCCTCGGACAACCGGAGGTTCCTCCGTTTATCGGGGGTGCTAGCGGAGGTTCCTCCGTATCGATCGTAGCCGTCGCAACGCCGGCGACTGCCCAGCACCGGGGAGTCCCCATGAACACCTCTGCCACCGCACGGCGGGTCACGACCCCCTACGACGCCACCAGCACCGCCGCGGACGTGCTCGCGGGGGTCGACCTGTCCGGCCGGCGCGCCGTCGTCACGGGAGGCGCGTCGGGCATCGGCGTCGAGACCGCCCGCGCGCTGGCCGGCGCGGGCGCGGCCGTCACGCTCGCGGTCCGCGACGTCGACGCCGGCGCGCGCACGGCCGCCGGGATCGCCGCTGCCACGGGCAACGCCGACGTGCAGGCCGCCCACCTGGACCTGGCCGACCGGGCGTCCGTCGCGTCCTTCGTCGCGTCCTGGGACGGGCCGCTGCACGTCCTCGTCAACAACGCCGGGATGATGGAGTCGCCGGAGCTGCGCTCGCCCGAGGGCTGGGAGCTGCAGTTCGCGACCAACCACCTGGGCCACGTCGCGCTGGCCACCGGGCTGCACCGGGCCCTGGCCGTGGCGGGCGGCGCCCGCGTCGTGGCGGTGAGCTCGAGCGCCCACCTGCGCTCGCCGGTGGTGTTCGAGGACATCGACTTCCGCGCCCGGGCGTACGACCCGTGGCTGGCCTACGGGCAGTCGAAGACGGCCAACATCCTCTTCGCGGTCGAGGCCGCGCAGCGCTGGGCGGACGACGGGATCACCGTCAACGCCCTGCACCCGGGTGGCATCCGCACCAACCTGCAGCGCTACGTCAGCGACGAGGAGCTGGCGCGCATCCGCGCCGCGATGGGCGACAGTGCCCAGGCGGCGCCGAGCTGGAAGACGGTCGAGCAGGGGGCGGCGACCTCCGTGCTGCTGGCCGCCTCACCGCTCGTGTCCGGAGCGACGGGCCGCTACTTCGAGGACTGCAACGAGGCGCCGCCGAACGTCCCGGGCAGCCGGGCCGGCGTGGCCGCGTACGCCCTGGACCCCGAGGCGGCCGGCCGGCTGTGGGCACTCTCCCTGCAGAAGCTGGGCTGACGACGACGGGGAGGCCGTGAGAGCCGGCCTCCCCGACGCTCGTCCGGCGTCAGTCCGTCGGCTCGGACCCCGCCCCGCCCTCCGGCAGCACGTCCTCGTCGGGCACCTGACCCGACTCCTTGTCCGGCTCCTCGTTGCCGATCCCGAAGCCGGGGGCGACGTCCGGCGCCCCCACACCGGCGTCAGCTGCGGCGATCTCCTGGTCACGGTTGCCCATGGGCTCGAACGGTGTCGTCGTCATGGCCGGTCACTACCCACTCCGGGCGCAGGGACGCGGAGCGGCGACGGGCGTCACAGGGGTAGCGCGGCCGCACGGGGAAAGAGGGAGGAAGACCCACGAGCCAGGAGGCCCGATGAGCCAGCCGACCCTTCCCCTTCCGCCGACCGGGCTGCCCGTCGGCAGCTACGGGACCTATGCCGAGGCCCAGCGCGCCGTCGACTTCCTCTCCGACGAGAAGTTTCCCGTCGAAGGGGTCACCATCGTCGGCAGCGACCTGCAGATGGTGGAGCGCGTGACCGGGCGGCTGACGTACGGCCGGGCGGCGGCTGCGGGCGCCGCCAGTGGCATCTGGTTCGGCTTCCTGGTCGGCCTGCTGCTCACGCTCTTCGCCGACGCCGACACCAACGGCTTCGCCGTCATCCTGCTGGGGGCGGTCTGGGGCGCCCTGTTCGGAGCGGTGTTCGGCCTCGTCGGCTACGCCGCGACCGGCGGCCGCCGCGACTTCACCTCGCTCAGCCAGATCGTCGCCCGCCGCTATGACGTGCTCTGCGATTCGCGAACTGCAGAGCAGGCTCGCGAGCTCCTCGCCAGGCTCTCGTTGCGCGGCTGAGGGCGGGCGTGCCCGGGTGGGAGCAGATCGCTGAAGAGCTCTTCCGGCGTCGCTACGACCCGCTCGACGTCAGCGTGTGCGTCGTGCGCGCCCCGGAGGGACTGCTGGTCGTCGACACCCGTGCGTCCCACCGGGAGGCCGACGAGCTCCTGCGGGACCTGCGGCAGCTGAGCGACGCCCCGGTGCGCTGGGTCGTCAACACGCACGCCCACTACGACCACACGTTCGGCAACGCCCGCTTCTCCCCGCCCGCCACGGTCCTCGGCCACGAGCGCGTCCCTGCGCACCTCGCGGCGTACGAGGTGCCGATGCTCGCCGCGTGGACGGCGGGCGCCAGGCAGCCGCGTGAGGAGTGGGCGGAGGTCGTGATCACCCCGCCGACGGAGCTGGTGGGGGAGCGACGGGTGCTGGAGGTCGGCGGGCGGGAGGTGCAGCTGCTCCACCTCGGCCGCGGCCACACCGACAACGACCTCGTGGTGCACCTGCCCGACGCCGGTGCCTGGCTGGTCGGCGACCTCGTCGAGGAGTCCGGCCCGCCGATGTACGGCTCGGGCAGCTTCCCGCTCGACTGGCCGGGCACCCTGGACCGGCTGGGCGAGTTGCTCGGCGACGGCGCGGTGATCGTCCCCGGGCACGGAGCGGTCGTGGACGCGGCGTACGCCCGGGCCCAGCGCGAGCAGCTGGCGGAAGCGGCGGCGCTGATCCGCGAGCTGCACGCCGCCGGGGTGGCGGAGCAGGACGCGCTGGCCGCCGGGTCGGGCCGGTGGCCGTTTCCCGACGAGGCCGTCGGCCCGGCCGTGCGCGATGGCTACGCCCAGCTCAGAGCCAGCGGTTCCGCTTGAACCCGCGGTAGAGCATCCCGCACACGAAGGCCATGCCGAACAGCACCATGGGGTAGCCGTACTTCCACCGCAGCTCGGGCATGTGGTCGAAGTTCATGCCGTAGATCCCTGCGACCATCGTGGGCACCGCCGCGATGGCGACCCAGGCCGAGATCTTGCGCATGTCCTCGTTCTCGTTGATCTGGACCTGGGCGAAGGCCACCTGGAGGATCGACGTCAGCAGCTCGTCGTAGCCGGTCACCTGCTCGCGGACGCGGGTCAGGTGGTCCTCCACGTCGCGGAAGTAGGCCTTCAGGCTGCCCTTGCCCTTGGGGAACTGCGAGACCAGGATGCGCAGCGGCAGCTCCAGCGGGGCGACGGCGTGCTTGAGCTCGAGGACCTCGCGCTTGAGCTGGTAGATCCGCTCGATCTCCCGGGTGCGCGCCGGCGACAGCACCGACTGCTCGATCTCGTCGACGTCGTCCTGCAGGGCCTCGGTCACCGTCACGTAGTCGTCGACGATGCGGTCCGCCACGGCGTAGAGGACCGCCATCGGGCCCAGGCGTACCAGCTCCTCGTCGTTCTCCAGCCGTCGCCGGATCTCCCCGAGCTCGCCGTGCTCGCCGTGCCGCACGGTGACGACGAAGCTGTCGCCGATGAAGGTCATCACCTCGCCGCTCTCGACGATCTGGCTCGTCTCCGTCACCGCCTCGTGCGGGACGTAACGGACGGTCTTGAAGACCGCGAAGAGCATGCCCTCGTACCGCTCGAGCTTGGGCCGCTGGTGCGCCACGACGGCGTCCTCCACCGCCAGCGGGTGGAGCCCGAACTCCTCGGCGATGTCGGCCAGCTGGGCCTCCGTCGGCTCGTGCAGGCCGATCCAGACGAACCCGCCCCGCTCGCGGGCGTGAGCCAGGGCGCCGCGGTAGCTCTCGGTGCCGCCCTCGCGCTCCCCGTCGACGTAGACACCGCAGTCGACGACGGCGTCGCGCTCCACGGGCTGCCCGCTCGCGCTGTCGCCGGAGCCGACGCGGTCGCGCCAGTGCGAGCGGACGATCCGCGGCGGGCCGGGGAGCAAGGGCATCGGCGGAGTCCCTCCTGCAGTGCGGGCCGACCGTCAACCCTATGCCCCGCCGCTCGACGCGGCTCCCGCGTCGCCGCCCTCGCCAGGGTGAACAGTCGGCGACGCGGCACCCGGCCGTGGGGCCGGCGACCAGGCCGGCCTCGTTCAGCCGACGCTCACGCCCTTGCGCCCGGCGGGCAGCTCCTTCCCGTCCGCGGAGTAGGCCGTGGGCCCGGCGATGACCGGCCGATCGCTCGTGGAGGCGCCGGAGGCCCACCAGAGCACGACTCCGGAGTCCTCGCTCCAGCGCGAGGTGCCGGCCTCCACACGCCTGCCGTCGACCACGACCGAGACCCGGGCGGCGTCCCCGACGAAGTAGCCGAACAGCCGCCACGCAGCGGTGCCGTCCTGGACCAGCTGGGTGGCGTGGAAGCCGGGGCTGTCGGAGCTGCCCTGCACCTCGTTGGCCAGGGTCGCCTGGCTGATCCTGCCGGTGGCCGTGTCCAGCACGCCCTCGACGACGCCGAACTCGACGTCGGGCAGGGCCGGCTCGTCGACCGGGGCGACCCACAGGACGCGTTCCCCGGTCAGCAGCGGCTCACCGGTGCGGACGACGGCGCCGATCGCCTGGCGCCCCCGGACGTCCGCAGTGCCGTCCGCAGTGACGTCCGGCGCCGCGGTGGCGGCGAGGCCGGGAGCGGCGGGCCCGCCGGCGCCCGGCATGGGCTCCTGCTCAGTGGTGCCGAGCGAGCCGGCGCGCACGACGCCCAGCCCGGCGACCGCGGCAAGGGCGACGGCTCCCGCCGTCAGAGCCGTGCGGCCCGCCCGGCGGCGACGGCGGCCGCGCGCGAGCAGCTCGTCCGCCGATGTCCCCAGGTCGAAGGCGGGGGGCAGGGATGACAGCTCCATCCGCAAGTCGTCCTCGGTACGCATCAGGTCCTCCTGCTGGGCTCGGTCACGAGAGGCGCGGGGCCGCGCTCGTCGACCCGCAGAGCGGGGGAGACGCGCAGCTTCGCCAACGCCTTGTAGGACGTGCTCTTCACGGTTCCGCGGGTGATGCCGAGGTCGTCGGCGACCTGGGCCTCGCTGAGGTCGGCGTAGTAGCGCAGCACCACGACGGCACGCTCGCGCCGGGTGAGGGCCCCGAGCGCCTGGGCCAGCGCGAGTCGGCTGTCGACGGCCTCCGTGGCGTCACGGGCAGCCGGGGCGTCCGGCAGCTCGGGGCTGGGTGCCTCCCGCCACGGCTTGCGCCGCCACCGGTCCACATGGGCGTTGACCATCACCCGACGGGTGTAGGCGAACGCGTCGTCCGTGCGGACCCGGCGCCACGCGGCGTACGTCTTCAGGAACGCCGTCTGGACGAGGTCGCGCGCGGCCTCGCGCTCGCCGGTGAGCAGCCAGGCCGCCTGCAGCAGCCCGGGGGACGCCGAGCGGACGAAATCGGAGAAGTCGGCGTCCTCGCGGGCGCGGTCTCGCAGGTGCACACCTCCTACTACGGGACAGCGGCACCGGAGGTTGCCGCGTGCTCCGGCTCGTCCCCGGCCCCATCGAGGTCCGGTGCGGCGACGACCTGCCCCGCCGGGTCCGTCGCGGCCCGGACCGCGCGCAGCCGGCTCAGCGTCGGCCCGTCCCAGCAGGCGGCGGCGGGGGTCGAGGCGTCGGCGAAGCCGGCGTAGCGCCGGGGCGCCGACCACGGGCGGAGGGCCGCTGCCAGGGCGGTCAGCGCGGCGCGCGCGCCCGCGGGGTCGTCGCCGGGGGCCGCGACGGCGACGAGGGCGTACGCGCCCGGCAGCCCGGTCAGGGCGCCACCGCCGGCCCCGGCCCGGTCGAGCGCGCCGCCGAGCTGGCGCAGCTCGACGGAGACGACGGACGTGCCGGCCCCGGCGCCCGCGACTGCGAGCACCGCCTCGACCGCGGCCGGCGGCAGGGATGTCAGCAGCCGGTGCTCGGCCAGGCCGGCGGTCGGGCAGCCGGGGTCGCCATGCAGCCGGGACAGGGCGGCGGCGGGCAGGGAGGCGAACGTGTCGGTCTCGGGGGCGAGCGCGCGTAGCGGCGCGATCGACCGGCCCGCGCGCTCGGGCGGCCCCGTGACAGCTCCGTCGACCACGACCAGGCTGCGCCCGCGCAGCGGCCCGGGCACCTCCGGCGACGCCGGCAGGCGCAGCAGCCGCAGCGCGGTCGTGACCTCGTCCGGGGCGGCCTGCGCCCACTCGGCCCAGGCGGGGACGACCCGTGCGGCCTCACGCAGGTCCCAGGCCAGCCATCCGGCGTACGCGGTGGCGAGCTCGTGGAGACTGAACTCCAGAGCGGTCACGACCCCGAAGCCGCCCCCGCCACCGCGCAGCGCCCACAACAGCTCGGGCTCGGTCTCCGCGTCCGCCCAGAGCGACGTGCCGTCGCCGGTGACGAGCTCCGCGCCGGTCACGCTGCCGCAGGCCAGGCCGTGCGAGCGCGCCAGCCAGCCGAGGCCGCCGAGCAGGGTGTAGCCGACGACCCCCACATCCGGGGACGACCCGTGCAGGCCGACCAGGCCGTGCGGCGCGGCGGCGGCGACGACGTCCTCCCACAGCACCCCGGCGCCGACCCGGGCGAGCCGCCGGCCCGGGTCCACCCGCACGGCCGTCATGGCGGCGGTGCGCAGCACCACCACGTCGTCGAGCGGAGGGAGCGCGGCCGCTCCGTGTCCGGTGCGCTGGACGGCCACGCGCAGCCCGTGCCGGCCGGCGACGCGGAGCACCTCCGCGGCCTCGCCCGCGTCCGCGGGGTACGCGACGGCGGCCGGCCGCTGGTCGACGGCGAGGTTCCAGGGACGGCGGGCGCCGTCGTACCCGGGGTCGCCCGGCAGGTGCACCGCCCCGCCGCAGAGCCGGCGCAGCGCGTCGCGGCCGCGTGGCTGCCGCGGGCGGACGAGGCGCGCCGGCCCCGCGTCCGGTGGGGCGGCGGTCGGGTCGAGCGTCACGGTGGTCTCCTCGGCCGGGGACGAGGAGACCACCGTGCGTCGCTCGCCTTGAGCCGGCCTTGCGGCCTGCTTGTGCCTCGCGGCCGGGCGGTGGGTCAGGTGCCGTACGGCCGGCTCTGCGTGGACCCGGCGCCGGACCCCCGCGGCTGGGTGGGGTTGGTCGGGTCGCCGCCGGTGGGCGGGTTGACGACCGGTCCGGTCGTCGCGCCAGAGACGGGAGAGCCGCCGGCCGCCGCGGGGGGCGCCTCGGCGGCGGTAGCCAGCGGGTCCCCGCCCGACGGCTCGGCCCCGGCCTGCAGCTGCTCGAGCCGGTGGCGCATGCCGTTGAGGACGGGAAGCCGGGCGGCGTGCGCCTCCTCGTAGGCGATGAGCTGCTCGAGTGCGGCCAGGTCGAGGGTGCGGATCCGGTGCTCCAGGGCGCCCGCGGGCAGGTGGTCGTAGTCGGGGAGCGGTAGCTCGTCGTGGGCGGGTACGGAGTTCGTCATGGCCCCCTGCTTCCCGGCGAGCATCGGGTCATTCCGGACGGGGTCGACCGATCACGGCAATCGGTCAGCGGTGGGGCGGGGAGAAGCGGGGCGCGACCTCGCCCTCCCCGCGCTCGGCATCCCAGCGGTACACCGTCCCGCCGCCGATGAGCACCTGCTCCACGCGGGTGTCCCCTCCCAACGGGTCGCCGGACCACACGACGACGTCGCCGTCCAGCCCGGGGGCGAGAGCACCGACCCGGTCCTCAAGCTGCATCATGCGGGCCGGGTTGACCGTGAGGGCCTGCAGCGCGGTCTCGGGGTCGAGCCCCTCGCGCACCGCCAGCAGGGCCTGGAGCACGAGGAAGTTGACCGGGCACTCGGGGTGGTCGGTGACGATCGCGACCCGGACCCCGGCCTCGGCCAGGATCGCCGCGGTCTTGACCGTGTGGCCGCTCAGCTCGGGCTTGGCCCGCGAGGTGATGATCGGGCCGACGGCCACGGGGATGTCCCGCTCGGCGAGCATGTCGGCGAGCTTGTGCGACTCGGTCCCGTGATGCACCACCAGGCGGAGGCCGAACTCCTCGGCGATGCGCACGGCGGTGGCGATGTCGTCGTGCCGGTGCAGGTGGACGTCCCACACGAGGTCGCCGTCGAGCAGCCGGCACAGCGCGTCCAGCTCGAGGTCCTTGGTGAAGGGAGCGCCGTCCTTCTCCGCCTGCTCGCGCTGGGCGGCGTACGCCTTCGCGTCCTCGAGCCGCTGCCGGATCACGCCCGCGACGCCCATGCGGGTCATCGGCAGCTGGTGGGCCGAGGCGAAGTAGAGCTTGGGGTTCTCGCCGAAGGCGGACTTCACGCTCGCCTCCGCGCGGATCACCTGCTCGTCGAGGAACCGCCCGCCCCATGTCTTCATGGCGACGCTGAGCCCGCCGATCGGGGTGCCGCTGCCCGGCTTGACGCTCACCGTCGTAATGCCCGCCGAGAGCGCGTCGCGGAAGCCGACGTCGTCGCAGTCCACCGCGTCCATGGCGCGGATGCCCCCGACGGTGGGGGCGGACGTCTCGTTGGTGTCGTCGCCCTCGGGGGAGGAGCCCTCCTCGTGGATCCCGATGTGGGTGTGCGCGTCGACGAGCCCCGGCAGGACCCACTTGCCCGACGCGTCGACGACCCGGGCCTCCGGGGGGATCGGCACGTCCCGCCCCACCTGCTCGATCACCCCGTCCCGGATCAGGACGGTGCCATCCTCGATCGGCGGCGCGCTGATGGGCACCACGTGACCGCCGGTCACGGCGACGACGGGAGCGGAGTCGAAGGAGCGCTGGGGAAGCGGCATGGCGGCGTGGTACCCGTACAGCGGGCGGTTGCACGTCGTACCGGCCGCAACCGCCTGGCCCCGACGGAGCGGCTCAGGCGAGCCCGCCCACGAGCCGCTCGAGGAACGCCCGTTCCGGCAGCCGCCCCTGGGCGCACCCGGTGGCGGACGACACGGTCACGACCACCGGCCGGCCCGCGAGCACCCGCTCGAAGGCCACGGACTCCTGCCCGCCGCTCCACGTTCGCCAGACGCGTACGGGCTCGCCGGCGACCTCCAGCCGACCGGCCGGCGCCCAGGCGGAGCGCCGGAAGCTCGGAAGGGCCTGCCCTGCCGCCTGGGTCACGGTGAGGCTGCTCGGGCAAGGGCCGGCCGTCGCCCAGGTCCGCGACAGCCCCAGTGCCGTCGCGCCGTCGCAGACCGGAGCCTCGCGGGCCAGGGCGTACCCGGCGGGAAGCCGGCCGGGCTGCAGCTGCCGCTCCCCGCGGTAGACGCACAGCCGGTGGCCGTCCTTCTCGTCGCGCACGCCCCGGTCGCCGAGCGGCTGGTCGAGGGGCACGGCGACCGTCCTGAACAGCCCGACGTCGTCGCAGTCCCGGCCGGTCTGCTCCGCGACGACGCGGACGGTGACGACGCGGCCCTCGCCGGCCTGCGTCGACACCGCCCCGTCGCAGCTGCCGCCGGTGTAGTGCAGGAGCAGGCCCTCGGGAGTGATCAGGGCGGCCGTCACGTCGGCGGTGCGGTCGGCGGTGGACGTGCAGCTCGTCAGGGCGGCAGTCACGATCGCGCACGCCGTGAGGGCGAGCCGGCGCCCGGGACGGGTCGCTGCTCGCCCTTCCATGCGGCGGACGGTACCGGCCCGCTGGCAGGTCGCGGGGGAAGGGTCGGCGGGCGGCTGGGAAGCTCTCAGCGCGCCGGCACCCTGTCGGGCGTTCCCGTGTCGTCGTGCGGCGGCCTGCGGGCTGGTGCGTCGTGGGGCCTCGGGCGCACCCGGCCCGGGCCAGCGAGGACCGGCAGTGACCGGCCGGGAGACGCTCGTCCACCGCGGCTTGGCTCCCGCAGTCCCCATCGGCGAACTACTCCTCGCCCGTCCGCTGCCGCAGCGCACGCAGCCGCGACCGCACCCCCGCCGGCGTCAGGAACAGTGCCTGCGCGATCTCGTTCTCGGAGTCGCCGCGCTGCGCGAGCGCGAGGATCTCCCGCTCCAGCCGGGTGAGCGCGTGGGCGGTGGCGCGCGGCGGCACCGGCGCGCCGATCGACGCGAGCGCCTGCTCGGCCCGGCCGCGCAGCCGCAGGGCCGAGCAGCCGTCGGCGACGCGTACGCAGGCGAGAAGGTTCTCGACCGCCCGGTCCGGCTCCGTGCTGAGCAGCGCGCTCCCCAGGGCGAGGAGCGCCTTGCCGTGCTCGAGCCGTGCGGGCGAGGGCCGCAGCACCGTGACCGCCTCCGTCAGGGCGACCGGGTCGGCGGCCAGCTCGCCGGCCAGCCGCAGGGACGCGCCGACGACGCTCGCCGAGCCCCACCGGCGCGCGAGCCCGAGCTCGACGCGGGCCAGCTCCAGTGCCTCCGCCTCCCGCCCCAGCCCGGCGAGGGCCCGGGCGCAGAGCGACCGCCACGGCGCCCAGCCCGGGTTCTCCACGTACGCCGCCGGGCGCGCGCCTCGCTCGGCGGCCTCCAGCGCGGCGGCGAAGCGCCCCCGCTCCAGCAGCAGCTCGGCGCGGGCCGACGCGAGCACGCGGACGCCGTCGCCCGCGACCGGCAGGTCGCGCTCCACGAAGGACTGCGCGCCGGCCGGGTCCCCCTGCTCGAGCCGGGCCATGGCCAGCCACCCGAGGGTGTAGGAGATCCCGACGCCCGACGTGGGCGCCCACGACAACGTCTGCTCCAGGGCGGTCCGCAGGTGGGCCTCGGCCTCGGGCAGGTCGCCCTGGCGGAGCAGGGAGTAGCCGCGCCACAGCGACACGGTCAGCGCGGTGAACAGCGACCCCCGCTCGTACGCGCTGCGCAGCGTCGACTCCCACATGCTGCCCGCCTCGTCCCGGTCGGCCAGCGCCAGCGTGACGAGCGCGCCGACCCACACCAGCCCGTTGTCGACCTGCTGCAGCCGGCCGTCGGCAAGGGCGTGCTCCGCGGCGTCGGCGCACTCCCCGGCCGGGAAGCAGCGCAGGGTGCGCTCCCACGTGGTGATCGCCTCGAGCATGCGCGCACCCGGGCCGTCGCCCTCGACCGCCGGCGGGTCGAGCAGCGCCCACTCGGCCGGGTCGAGCTCGTGCACCGACCCGCCCGCCCGCTCGAGGGCGACGAGCGCCTGCCGCTCGTCGGCCAGCTCCGGCGGCAGCTCCGCCGCGGCGCGTCGGGCGAAGGCGCTCACCTCCCCGAGCGCGCCGACGAAGAACAGCGACCAGGCGAGCTCACGTGCGGCGAGGGCGCGCTCGTGGGCGTCGGTGAGCAGGTCGTACGCCTCCCGCAGGTGCGCGGCGGCGGCGAGCCCGTCCCAGGAGGTCTCCAGCCGGCCGAGCTCCAGGAGCACCTGGGCGCGGCGGCCCGCCGGAGGCGGCTCCTGCAGGGCCCGGCGCAGGTACGTCGAGGCGGCGTCCGGCGCGCCGCGGCTCCCCGCACCGGCCCCCGCCCGCAGCAGCACCTCCAGCGCCCACGGGTCGGCCCGGCCCGGGACGTGGAGCAGATGGGCCGCCACCTGCTCGTCGGAGGCGCCGACCGCCTCCAGCGCCCGGGCCGCCCGCTCGTGGTGCAGCTCGCGCTCGCCGGGCGGCAGGTCGCCGTAGACCGCGTCGCGCACCAGCGGGTGGACGAAGCCCAGCGGCGGCTCGGCGCGCAGGATCTCGGTCCGGGCCAGGGCGGCGGCGGCGGCCGCGGTCTCGGCCTCGGGCAGGCCGGCGAGCGCGGCGACCGCCGGCAGGGCGGCGCCGTCCCCGAGCACGGCCAGCGCCCGCGCGACGGCGAGCGCCGCGCCCGGCTGCCGCGCGAGCCGGAGCAGCACCATGCTCGACACGGCGCGCGACCCGATCGCGCGCACGACGTCGGCGTGGGCGGCGTCGGGGCGTACGCCGTCGGCCTCGAGCGCCCCGAGCAGCTGGCGCAGGAGCAGCGGGTTGCCTGACGTCGTCTGGTGGCAGACCGCGCAGAACGCGTCGTCGGCGTCCGGCGAGAGCCGCTGGCGGACCAGGTCGCGGGTGCCGGAGGCGGTGAGGGCGCGGGGGCGTACGGCGGTGGCGGCGGCGTCCCCGGTGAGCTCGCCGAGCAGTGCGTGCTCGGCGTGGCGCTCCCCCGTTCGCAGGGTGCCGACGAGCAGGAGCGGCAGCCCCTCCAGCCGGCGGGCGAGGTAGGCGAGGAAGCGCAGCGAGCCCGCGTCGCACCACTGCAGGTCGTCGATCGCGAGCACGACGGGGGAGTCCGCGGTCAGGTTGACCGTCAGCCAGTAGAGGCCGTGCAGCGCCGCGAAGGACGCGTCGGCGGTGACCGGGCCGGTCCCGCCCAGCCCGTCGAAGACCGTGCCGGCGGTCGCCGCCGCCCCGGCGAGCGCCCTCCCGCGGACGGCCGGGTCGGCCAGCCGGCCCTCGAACAGCTGGCGGGCCACCCCGAACGCGAACTCGCGCTCGAGCTCGCTGCCCCGGGCCAGCAGGACGCAGGCCCCTCGGTCAGCGGCCCGCCGCCGGGCCTCGGTGAGCAGCCGGGTCTTGCCGATGCCGGCCGGGCCTTCGAGGACCACCAGCCGGCCCGCACCGTCGAGCACGTCGTCCAGCGCCGCGTCGAGCAGGGCCAGCTCGCGCCCCCGCTCGATGAGCTGCTCGCGCGGGGAGGCGGACCGGCGGGCGCTCCCGGGCAGCTGGCCCGGCGGCCAAGACGCCACCGGGGCCACGGGCTCGCGGGACGGCGGCCGGCCGGGCGCGGCGAGCCCCGGCGACTGGGCCAGCACCTCCGCCTCCAGCGCCCGCAGCGCCGGCCCCGGGTCGACGCCGAGCTCCTCGGCCAGCACGGCGCGGGCCCGCCGCAGCGCGGCGAGGGCGTCGGCCTGCCGGCTCGCCCGGTAGAGCGCGAGGACGAGCAGCCGCCACCGCTCCTCGCGCAGCGGCTCCTCGGTCACTAGCGCCTCGAGCTCGGGCACGAGGAGCGCCGCCTCGCCCGCGTGCAGCCGGGCCGCGGCCAGCTGCTCGCGCGCCACCGAGCGCAGCTCGGCCAGCCGCGCGGCCTCGCCGTCCGCCCACGGCTCCCCGGCGTACTCGGCCAGCGCCGGCCCGCGCCACAGCCGCAGCGCCTCCTCCAGCCGGCCGGCCGCCAGCTCGGGCCCGGTGTCGACGAGGGCCGTGCCCTCGCGGATCAGCCGCTCCAGCCGCCAGGCGTCGACGGCGTCCGGCGGCAGGCGCAGGGCGTAGCCGGGCGGTGAGCTGACGAGGACCGCGTCGGGGTCGCGCGGGGAGCGGCCGGGCTGCAGCTGCCGGCGCAGGTGCGAGACGTACGCCTGCAGCCCGCCCGCCGCGCTCGGCGGGGGCTCGTGGCCCCAGACCAGCGCGATCATGCGCTCGGCCGGCACGACCCCGCCACGGGCGAGCGCGAGCAGGGCGAGCACGGCCCGCTGCCGGCGCCCCCCGAGGTCCAGCTCCTCGCCGCCGCGGGTCGCCCCCACGCCGCCGAGCAGCCGCAGGGACACCGGAGCGACGGGCTCCTTCTCGTCCACGTCCACCTCGCCTCCCGTGCGGCGGCCGGGCGGCAGCATAGAGCGCGAGACGGGCCGCCGGTGGGCGTTCGTACCTGCGAAGGCGGCTTCCGGCGACGTGCTCGGGGGACGGGTCAGCGCCGGCGCAGGCGCTGCTCCACCGCGCGCGAGCGCTGCTGGGCGGCCTCGCGCTGCTTGCGCAGCCGGAGCTCGACCTCCGAGGCGTTCGCGGACCGCTCGACCTCCCGGTCGACCAGGTCCAGGGCCTTCTGCAGCGGGAAGAGCCCGTCCTTGCGCAGCACGACGCGGTTCTGCAGCCCGTCCCGGCGCTGCACGATCTCGACGGAGTACGACCCCGGCCCCTCCCGGTCGGTGTACCAGAGCGTGGCGACGTAGCGCCGGCCCGCACTGCCGAAGCCGATCTGGACGCTGCCGGTCCAGAGGCCGCGCTCGTACGCGGAGTCGAAGCGCTTCGCCTCGGCCAGGAGCCCCTCGCGGGGCCCGTGCGCCTGCAGCTTCAGCCGCTTGCGGCCGAGGTTCCACTTCATCGGCTGACCCCTTCTGCCTGGTCGCTGCCTCGCCCGGACAGCCCGGCCGCCTACTGCATCGGCAGCCGGGGCCGCCCGCTTAACGCTGCGCGGGTGCCGGTCGCCACAGCAGGCGCGAGCGGGCCCGGCGCACGGCGCGCAGCAGCGCGGGGGCGCCCAGCACCGCGGCGAGGTCGAACCAGCCGTAGCCCCCGGCCGCGCCGCTCGGCGGGTTGCCGATCGGGACCAGCCCGGTCGGGTCGTACGGCTGCCAGGCCCAGACGTGCAGGGCGGTCCCGAGCACCTCGAGGTAGGTCACGACGACGAAGGCGCCGACGTAGAGCAGGGCCGAGCGCCCCCAGCGCAGGAAGCCCAGCAGGCAGCACAGCCAGAACGCGCCCAGCACGTCGAGCCGGCCGGGCCCCACCAGCCCCCAGACGGCGTACGCCGTGCCGGCCACCGCGGTCGCCGTGACGAGCGGGCGGGCACGGGCCCGGGCCTGCGGGCTGCGCCCGATGGCGAGCGCGGCGAGGTAGACCAGCCCGTGCCCGGGCGGGACGAACCACGGCACGCCGGGCAGCCGGTAGAGGTAGACCTCGAGCAGCGGGGAGAAGGTGTACTCCACCGCTGTCGCAAAGGCCACGACGATGGCGGTCTGGGCCCGCACCAGCGGGGCCTCGCGGGCGAGCAGCCCCAGCAGCAGCGCCCAGGTCGCGCCACCGAGCAGGCGTTGCTGGCCGAGCGTCGCCCCCCGGTCGAGCAGCAGCACGGCGGTGACCCAGACGAGCACGACGCCCGCGACGGCGAGGTCGGCCCGCCCGCCGCGCCCGGTGTCAGGGAGCGGACGCACGCAGGTACGCGATCGTGCGCGGCACGAGCTCGTGCGCCCGGTGGCTGTCCCGGGACAGCTCGACGGTGACGAGCCGGTCGTAGCCCGCGGCATCCAGGGCGGCGAGCACGGCCGGGACGTCCATGTCGCCCTCGCCCCAGGCCAGGTGCTCGTGCACCCCGCGCCGCATGTCCTCGACGGCCACGGTGCCGAGCTGGCTCGCGTAGCGCCGAACCGCCTCCTGCGGCGACAGGGACCCGGTCACCAGGCAGTGCCCCGTGTCCAGCGCCAGCCGCAGCGGCGGCAGCCCGGGGTCGAGGGCGTCGCGCAGCCGCTCCCACTCGCCGGCGTGCTCGACCAGCATGCCGGGCTCGGGCTCGAACGACAGCGGGACGCCGCGCCCCGCCGCGTGGCGCGCGACCCGGCCCACGCCCTCGACGAGCCAGTCCCAGGCGGCCGTGCGGTCCACCCCCGGCTTCGGCACCCCGGCCCAGAAGGACACCGTCTCCGCGCCGAGCACGGCCGCCAGGTCGACGGCGCGCTCGAGGAACTCGGCCCGGCGGGCCCGCCCCGCGGGGTCCGCGGTCACGAAGGTGGGCTCGTGCTTGTCGCGCGGGTCGAGCAGGAACCGGGCGCCGGTCTCGACCATGACCGCCAGGCCCAGCCCGTCGAGCCGGGCGCGCAGCGTGCGGGCGGCGTCCTCGGCGTCGGGGGCGAGCGGGTCCAGGTGGTGGTGGTCCAGGGTGAGGGCCACCCCGTCGTACCCGGTGTCCGCGAGCAGTCGGAGGGCGTCGTCGAGCCGGTGGTGGGCGAGGCCGTTGGTGTTGTACGCGAAGCGAAGGGGCACCCGCCGAAGGATGCCGTAGCCGGCGGCCCGACCGCACGCTAGCGGGCGGTCGCCTCCGCGCCCTCGCGCGGCGGCGACGCGGCCGGGGCGTACCGCGCGGACGGCTGCATCCACGACTCGAGGCGGGCCGTGAGGACCAGCGCGAGCACGGCGAGGACCGGGAGCAGGAGGGCGAGCAGAGCCATGAGGAGACCTCGGCGACGGCGGTGACACGGACGGGGCGAGCCCCGCGCGAGAAGGTGCCCGTCCGGGCCCGGCCGGAAACGGGACGGGCGGTCAGGCGGGCAGCACGCCCCACGACCCGAGCGCCGCCAGCAGCCCGGGGACGAGGGGGAGCGCGCGCAGCGAAGCGCCGTCGACGTACCGCGCCTCCCGCGCGTCGCCACCCGCGAGGAGGGAGCCGCCTACCGGGGTGCAGGCGAAGTCCCGGACGCGGAAGAGCACGCCGGCCCCGGGGACGTCCACCTCGCCGAGCAGCCGTCCGACGCGCACGGTGAGCCCGGTCTCCTCGGCCACTTCGCGGGCGACGGCCTCCTCGTCGGCCTCGCCGGGCTCGACCTTGCCGCCGGGGACCGACCAGAGACCCGCGGAGGGGGCGTGCGCCCGCTGCACGACGAGCAGTCGCCCGTCGGGCCCGGTGACGACCCCGCCGACGGCGGGCACGACGGCGAGGCTCCCCATCGTTGCACCGTAGGGGGCGAAGTTGACGGGACTGCGCGCGGCGGAGGAGCGTGATCTGTCATGAAAGGCGAGCCTTCGTGCCCGCGCTGCGGCGGTGCCGTCCAGCCTCCCGGCCTCTGGTCGAGCGGCTGGGCCTGCTCGTTGCACGGCGCGGTGCTTCCTCAGCAGCCGGTCGTCCAGCCCACCGTCGAGGTGGTCGCCGACGTGGTCCGGCGTTCCCGCGTGCCGGTCTGGCTGCCCTGGCCGTTGCCGCATGCATGGGTCGTGACCGGCGTGTCCTGGGCCGGGGACGACCGGACGGGCGCGCGAGCCGTCGCCGTGTCCGCGAGCGGCCCCGCGCCGCTCGGGGGCATGGGCGAGTTGCTGCTCGTGGCCGAGGAGCCCGGGCTCGGCCTGGGCGCGCGCTACGCCGGGATGCCCGGGCCCGACCCCGGGTCGCTGCCGGACGGCCGGCCGGCGGCCAAGGTCGACGCCGCCGGGCACCCGACCGCGCTCTGGTGCGTCTCGGGTGACGAGCGGTGCGCGGCGTACGTCGGTGAGGCGCTCGGCCACTGGCTCTACGTCCTGCTCTGGCCGGAGAGCGCGGGCGCGCTGCTGCTCGAGGGGCTCCGGCTGGCCGACGCCCGCGACCTCGGCCACGAGATCGAGCTGCTCCCCGTCGGCGCGCTCACGCCCCGGCTCGCGGCCGCGCCCGTGACGAGCGCGGGCCCGGGGCCACGGGGCTAGTGGGGGAGGGGCCGCGGGGCGGCGGCCCTAGGCTTGCCGGTCGATGCGGATCGACCTGCACGCCCACACGCGCGCCTCCGACGGGACCGAGACCCCTGCCGAGCTCGTCCGTGCCGCGGCGGCGGCCGGGCTGGACGTCGTCGCGATCACCGACCACGACACGACGCTCGGCTGGGCGGAGGCCGCGGCGGCGCTGCCACCGGGCCTCGCGCTCGTCCGCGGCGCCGAGATCTCCTGCCGCTACCGCGACGTCAGCCTGCACCTGCTCGGCTACCTGTTCGACCCCTCCGGCCCCGCGTTGGCCGACGCCCTCGCCGTGGTGCGCGACAGCCGCGTGCCGCGCACCAAGGCCATCGTCGACCGGCTCCGGTCCGCCGGCGTGGACGTGACCTGGGCCGAGGTGCTCGACCGCGTCGAGGAGGGCGCGACCGTGGGGCGCCCGCACATCGCCGACGCGCTCGTCGCGAAGGGGGTCGTGGCGGACCGCGGGGAGGCCTTCCGCGAGTGGCTGCACAGCCGCAGCGAGTTCTACGTGCGGCACGAGGCGCTCGACCCGCTCGTCGCCATCCGCGCCGTGCGCGCCGCCGGGGGAGTGCCCGTCCTGGCCCACCCGTTCGCCCGGCACCGGGGCAAGGTGCTGGACGACTCGGCGGTCGTCGCGATGGCGTCCGCCGGGCTGGCCGGGCTCGAGGTCCACCACCGCGACCACTCGGCGGCCGACATCCGCCGGCTGCTCGGCCTGGCGGCCGAGCTGGGCCTCGTCGTGACGGGGTCGAGCGACTACCACGGCCGGGGGAAGGCCAACCGGCTCGGCGAGCACCTGACGGCGCCCGCCGCGCTGGAGGAACTGGCCGCACAGGCCACCGGCGACATCGGAGTGCTCCGTGGGTAGCGAGTGGAGGTTCTTCGGCGAGGTCTTCGTGACGCTCTTCGTGATCGTCGACCCGCCCGGCACGATCCCGCTCTTCCTCAGCCTCACGAGCGGGCGCTCACCGGCCGTCCGCCGTCGCACCGCGTGGCAGGCGGCCTCCGTCGCGCTGCTGGTCATCACGGCGTTCGCGCTGTTCGGCCAGCAGCTGCTGGACTACCTCGGAATCACACTTCCTGCACTGCAGTGCGCCGGTGGGCTGCTGCTGCTCCTCGTCGCGCTGCAGCTGCTCACGGGCCAGGAGAGCGAGACGGTCGCCTCGCGCGACGTCAACGTCGCCCTGGTGCCGCTGGGGACACCGTTGCTGGCCGGGCCGGGCGCCATCGTGGCCACGATGGTGTTCGTCCGCCGGGTCGACGACACGGCGGACGCCGTGGCCCTGGCCGCGGGCGTGGTCGCGGTGCACTTCGTGCTCTGGCTGACGATGCGCTACTCGCTCGTCATCATCCGGGTGATCCGGGAGAGCGGCGTCGTGCTCGTCAGCCGCATCGCGGGCCTGCTGCTGTCGGCCATCGCCGTGCAGCTGGTCGCGGACGCGGTGCGCGCGTTCGTCACCGAGGTCGCCTGACCGGCTCTCAGCGCAGCTCGAGGTCGGGACAGGCCCGCGCGAGGGCGCTCGCGAACGCGACGACGACGGGGGTGTCCATCCAGTGCACCGTCTCGGCGGGGCCGGAGGAGTCGACCATGCGGCCGTGCACCTGCAGGCCGCCCTGTGACCACTCCACGGGCGGCTGGACCTGCGCGCAGCGGCCGACGGTGAGGTCGACGACCAGCTGGCCGCCCTCGGTCGCCGTCAGCCCGACCGGCAGCAGGCTCACCGGCCGCAGCCGTACGCCACCGATCTGCGTCGAGATGCCCTCCACGTACGCAGCGTCGGCGTCCTGCCCGGGGCTCAGCGGGTTGATGTCGAGGACGAGCCGGGTGGTGCGCGCGTCCAGCCGCTCGGTGGCGGCGACGCTCAGCCCGGTGTACGCCTCCTGGAAGCTCGCCCCCCCGCAGCGCAGGCCCCAGCCGCCGATCAGCTCGTTGCTCGGCACCTGCGCCTCCTGATCGGTCCCGTCCGCGGTCCGGACCCGCACGACCACCTCGTCGACGAGGCCCCTCCCGTCGCACCCGGGGGCGGGGATCGTCAGCTGCGCGCGCCCCCGGGCGCCGGGCTCGATGCGCGGGACACGGATCCGCGGCTTGCCGAGAGCCTCCAGCCCGTCCCCGGGGCGGACGTCGAGCAGGGTCACCGGCCGCGGCCCGGCGTTGTGGAGCTCGACCTCGACGTCGAGGCTCCGGCCGGGCCGCTCCCCGGCGGGGACGGCCCCGACGACGACGAGGCTCACTGCCGAGTCGGCGGCCCGCTCGGCCGCAGCGTCGTGGCGGGCGGCCTGGGCCCACGCGCCGGCCCCCGCCCCCACGGCGGCCGCCAGCAGGACCGCGAGCCAGCCGCGTGCCGGGTGCCCCCGCCCTGAGCGCCCCGGCTGCTCGGCGGGGGCCGTCCCGTCGTCGGGCGGCTCGCCGTCCGGGGTGAGCCGGACCTCCTCGGGCTCCTCGGCCCCCCGCGTCCGCGGCGCGACCCAGCGCTCGCCGTCGGCCCCGGACGCGAGCAGCTCACGCACAACGGCAGCCTAGGCGCCGGAGCGGGCGAGGGGAACGGCCGCGCGGGCCGCGATGGCCCTGTCCGGACACGGCCCTTGTCGTTCGCGGGGGAGGGCCCCTACCGTCGTCGAGCAACGCGCCGGCCGGTGGCTCTGGACCGTTCCAGCACGTGCCGCGGCGCCTCCCCGTCGTGCGCTGCCGAAGGAGCCGCGCCGTACGGACGTCCACCCGCCCACCGTTCCTGGGAGTCGACGATGCCTACCCGCCGGAAGTCCTGACGGGTGCCGCCGGAGGCGCCTGCCTGCTGCTCACCACCGATCTCGCGCTCACCGCGCCGGCGGCTGCCGCGCCGGCCCCGCTGCCCCGTGCGTCGGGGGCCGGCGAGGCCGCCTCCTTCGCCCGCAGCCTCGAGAGCAGGTACGTCGACCCTGACCGGGTCTGCAGCACCGACGTGCGCTGGTGGCTGGGCGAGGCGGCGCATGCTGACGCCGCTCAGGGAGTGGCTGAACTCCGTCGGGATCGAGACCCGGGCACAGATCTCCTACGGGGTCGCCGTCGAGACCTCCGAGCCCATCATGGCGGTCGACCATCCGGAGGCGGAGAACTTCAACCAGTACGACCAGGTCGTCATCTTCCGACTGTGGACCGGTGGCGCCAAGCTGGAGAGCAACGTCCTGTCCACGGAGACGGGAGCCCAGGTCCCGCCGTTCGGCGAGCGCCAGTCGGACCTGCGTGACGCCTATGCCGCCTACGCGGAGGTGTGGGTCAACGGACGCAAGGTCGGCGGCCGCGTCAGCACCAACCCCACGAAGGTGCGCCGGGACGTGGGCGGGGTCGGCAAGCCGACGATCCGACGATCGACGACGGCACCGGGCGGCAGGTGCCGCTCGTGGGCAAGGACCTCTGGACCGGCGGCATCAGCTGGACCGAGCCGGTCGCCGACATCAGCGACCACCTGGTCGACGGCGTGAACGACATCGTGCTGGAGTACAGCTCCTCGCTGTCCAACGTCCAGCTCGACCGCGGGGTCGTCACACCCACCGCGCACCTGCGCGGCTGGTGGAAGAACACCCAGGACTACCGGTCCCACGGCCCGCGGCAGGCGCGCACCGTGCCGTTCGTGCAGCTGGAGTACCGCGAGAGCTGGGCCTCGGCGCTGCAGGAGATCGGCGGCCTGCTCGCGGCGTACGTCACCGACGGGACCATCAGCGACCGCACCGCCGGCAACCTGCGCGAGCGGCTCGACCGGGCGGTCGTCGCAGCGCAGGCCGGGCGGGAGGCCCCGGCGCTGGGCTACCTGCAGCAGTTCGTGGCCCGCATGGAGAACCAGGTCAAGGGCGACGCCGCCGACCTCGCGGCACGCGCGGCCCTGGTCGCCGCCGCCCGGGCGGTGCTGCGCGGGCTGCAGGCGCTGGACGACAGCGAGGGCTGGGCCCGGCCCGCTCTCGGGCGCGGGTGCCGGCGCTCGCCGGTGCCCGCCGCGCGCGGGCGGCTCTAGGCTCTCGCCCAGTGCTCCAGCAGCGCGGCGGCGGTCGCCTCGGGCGCCTCGTAGTTGGGGGAGTGGCCCACTCCGGGCAAGGAGACGTACGCCGCCCCCAGCCGCTGCGCCATCTGCGCCTGCACGGCCGGCGGCCACGCGTCGTCGCGGTCGCCGTTGAGGACGAGCACCGGGACCCCGGCCCCGGCCAGCCGGGACTGCAGCTCCCCGACCCGGTCCGGAGCCTCGAGCAGGGTCACGGCGATGCGCACCAGGCTCTCGGGGCTGGTGCCCATCCAGCGCGCGCGGAGGAACTCCTGGGCCTCCGGCGCCTCGGGCGGCACGCCGGCGGCCAGCTCGCGGGCGCGCTTGACGTCCCAGGCGACGTCCATGGGGATGGTCGGCAGGGAGGACCGGACGAGGCGCAGGTCGGCCGTCCGCGGCCCCTCGGGCACCGCGCCGGGCCCGGTGGCCAGCAGGGTGAGGCTGCGCAGCCGCTCGGGCGCCGCGATCGCCGCCGCCTGGACGACGAGCCCGCCGAAGGAGTGGCCGAGCAGGTGGACGCCGCGCTCGTCCAGCGCGCCTGCCGCGGCGAGGACGTCGCCGGCGAGGGCCGGGACGTCGTACCCCTCCGGGCGCTCCGCGCGCGGGGACTCGTGCTGGCCGCGCTGGTCGACCGCCACCGCGCGGTATCCGCCGGCGGCGAGCAAGGGCAGCAGCGCGAGGAAGTCCTCCTTGGAGCCCGTGTAGCCGGGCACCAGCAGGGCCGTGCCCCGCGGCTCGCCCGGCGGCAGGGCCTCCAGACCCGCGAGCGCGTCCGCCCCGACCGGGACGTCGAGCGGGCGGACGCCGGCGGGAAGGACGACGGGGCGGGTCGGGCTCACCGGGGGAGCGTACGCAAGGGCAGCGCGTGCAGCGCCACGTCCCCGAGCTCGCCGTCGCGCACCTCGGCGGTCATGTAGGTGCAGGCCGGCTGGCGGCGCCGGTCGGTGGGGGACCCGGGGTTGAGCAGCCGCAGGCCGCGCGGCGTCGTGGTGTCCCAGGGGATGTGGCTGTGCCCGAACACCAGGACGTCGACGTCGGGGTAGGCCTGCTCCATGCGGGCCTCGCGCCCCGCCGACTGCCCGGTCTCGTGGACGACCGCGAAGCGCACGCCCTCCAGCTCGACGCGCGCGCCCTCGGGCAGCCGGGCGCGCAGGGCCGGGCCGTCGTTGTTGCCGACGACGGCGACCAGGCGGCGCGCCCGCTCCTCGAGGGCGTCGAGGAGCGGCACGTCCACCCAGTCGCCGGCGTGGAGCACCACGTCGGCGGCCTCGACCTGCTCCCACACCTGGGCCGGCAGGTCGCGCGCCCGCTTGGGCACGTGGGTGTCGGCGAGCAGGAGCAGGCGAAGCACGGGACGGGCTACTCGGCGGGCTGGAGCGGCGCCTCGGGCGTACCCTCGGCAGCGGCCTCGGTCGAGGAGCCGCGTCCGCGGCCGCCACGGCGGCGGCGGCGGGCGGGAGCGGCCGCGTCGCCCTCGGCGGAGTCGGCGGCCTCGAACGCCGGCAGGTCAGGGGCGACGACCGCGTCGGACGAGGCGCCCACGGCGGCGGCCTCTCCGGCCTGCTCCGCGCCCTCGGCGAGCGGGGACCCGCCGCGGGTACGCCGGCGCTCGCGCTTGCGCACGGTCTGCCGCTCGCGCGGCTCGGCCTCGGCCTGCTCCTTGTCACCGGAGCGCCCCTTGGCCGCCCCGGCCTTGCGCTGCCGGCCGGTCTCGCCGAGGTCCTCGACCTCCTCGGCCGCGAGCCCGGCGCGCGTGCGCTCGGCCCGTGGCAGGACGCCCTTGGTCCCCTCCGGGATGTCGAGCAGCGCGTAGAGGTGCTCGGAGGAGGAGTAGGTCTCGACCGGCTCGTAGAAGGACAGCTGCAGGGCCTTGTTGATGACCTGCCAGCGGGTGACGTCGCCCCAGTCGACCAGCGTCACCGCGATGCCGGTGTTGCCCGCCCGGCCGGTGCGGCCGACGCGGTGCAGGTAGGTCTTCTCGTCGTCCGGGCACTCGTAGTTGACGACGTGGGTGACGCCCTCCACGTCGATGCCTCGCGCGGCGACGTCGGTGGCCACGAGAACGTCGACCTTGCCACTGCGGAACGCGCGCAGCGCCTGCTCGCGGGCGCCCTGGCCGAGGTCGCCGTGGACGGCCGCGGCGGCGAAGCCGCGGTCGGCCAGCTCGTCGGAGACCTTCGCGGCGGCGCGCTTGGTGCGGCAGAAGATCATCGCGAGCCCGCGCCCGCGCGACTGCAGCACCCGGGCGAGCAGCTCGATCTTGTCCATCGAGTGCGCACGGAAGACGTGCTGCTCGATGTTCGCGACCGTCGCGTCCTCGTCGTTGGGGTCGATCGCGTTGATGTGGGTCGGCTGGGTCATGTACTGCCGGGCCATCGACACCACGGCGCCCGGCATGGTGGCCGAGAAGAGCATCGTCTGCCGGCCGGCCGGCGTCTGGGCCAGGATGCGCTCCACGTCCGGCAGGAAGCCGAGGTCGAGCATCTCGTCGGCCTCGTCGAGCACCAGGACCCGCACGTGCTTGAGGTCGAGGTGGCGCTGCTGGGCGAGGTCGAGCAGGCGGCCGGGGGTGCCGACGACGACGTCGACGCCCTTCCTGAGCGCCTCGAGCTGTGGCTCGTACGCCCGCCCGCCGTAGACGGTCAGGACGCGCACGCCGCGGCGGGCGCCGGCGAGGTCGAGGTCCTTGGCGACCTGGACGGCGAGCTCGCGGGTCGGGACCACGACGAGCGCCTGCGGCTTGCCGGGAGCCTCGGGCTGGGCCCCGGTCAGCTCGGTGTCGCCGGGGGCGACCACGCGCTGCAGGAGGGGGACGCCGAAGCCGAGCGTCTTGCCCGTGCCGGTCTTGGCCTGGCCGATGATGTCGGCACCGGAGAGCGCGACGGGGAGCGTCATCTCCTGGATCGGGAAGGCCTCGACGATGCCGACGGCCTCGAGCGCGTCGGCGGTCTGGGGGAGTGCCCCCAGCTCTCTGAAGCTGGTCAGGATGTGCCTCTCAGGGCTCTGGCGGGGCGCACTCGCGCTCGACGCCAGGCGAGTCCTCGCGTCGGGGTGCGCACTGCGGTCGGTGTGGGGGCCGATCGGGGCACCGACCGGGCTATCCCGCTACGTCGGTCCCATGGTACCCGGGTATGCCGGCGCGCCGTCGGGCGAAGCGTCGACGGCGCGTGCTGAGAGGCAGAGCGACGGCCGGGAGCCCGCCACCCGGGCGCTGTGCGCCCCGGTGGCGGGCTCCCGGCCAGGCCTGCTGACCGCGCTCCCCGCGTGGCGCGGGGAGGCGGGCGGAGGCGTCAGATCGCGCCGAAGCCCACCCGGCGGACCTCGGGCTCGCCGATCTCGACGTACGCGAGCTTCTCCACCGGCACCACGAGGCGGCGGCCGCGCTCGTCGACGAGGGTGAGAACGCCGCCGTTGGCCAGCGCGTCCGACACCGCGGCCGCGACCTCCTCGCCGCTCTGCTTGCTCTCGATGACGAGCTCGCGCGGCGCCTGCTGCACCCCGACCTTGACCTCCACGACGACTCCTTCTGTGTGGCTGGACGGCAGCCGCAGGCTACCCCGCAGGCGAGGCCGTCCCCGCCCGCGTTCACTGCCCGCGAATCACCGGGCCGCCGGCCCGGGGAGGCGGCCCGGGGAGGCGGGCGCCGGTCAGGCCGCGGAGGCATAGCCGGCGGCGTCGCGGGCGACGAGGTCGGCGTACCGCCCGCCGAGGGCGAGCAGCTGCTCGTGGGTGCCACGCTCGACGACCCGCCCCCGGTCGAGGACGACGATCTGGTCGGCGTCCCGGACGGTGGAGAGCCGGTGGGCGATGGTGATCGTGGTGCGCTCGGCCGCGACCTGCTCCAGGGCCTCGGTCATCAGCCGCTCGGTCCGGGTGTCCAGAGCGCTGGTGGCCTCGTCGAGCAGCAGCACCGGCGGGTTGCGCAGCACGGTGCGGGCCAGGGCGATGCGCTGCTTCTCCCCGCCGGAGAACCGGTAGCCGCGCTCGCCGACCACCGTGTCGTAGCCCTGCGGCAGGGCGGCGATGAGGTCGTGCACCTGGGCGGTCCGTGCCGCCGCGACGAGCTCCTCGTCGCTCGCGTCCGGCTTGGCGAAGCGCAGGTTCTCCGCGATCGTCGCGTGGAGGAGGTACGTCTCCTGGCTCACCACCCCGACCGTGTCGGCGAGCGAGCGCGCGGTCAGGTCACGGACGTCGACGCCGTCTATGGTGATGCTGCCGGAGCCGACGTCGTAGAGCCGGGTGAGCAGGTAGCCCAGCGTGGTCTTGCCCGAGCCGGTCGCGCCGACCACGGCGAGGGTGGTGCCGGCGGGCACCTCGATGTCGACGTCCCGGAGCACGTCCGGCCCGGAGTCCGAATACGCGAATCTCACATTGGTGAAGCGCACATCGCCACGAGGCGCCGTCAGGGTTCGGGCGCCCGCGCGCTCGGTGATCTCGACGGGGGTGTCGAGGTACTCGAACACCCGGGAGAACAGCGCCAGCGAGCTGTGCATGCGCACGACGAGCCGCAGCAGCATGGCCAGCGGTCGGAAGAGCTGCCCCTGCAGGGCGACGAGCGCGACCAGGGTGCCGATCGAGAGGTCGGTGCCGCCCTGGCGCAGGTGCCCGCCGACGAGGTACGTCACGGCGGGCAGCGCTGCCATCGACAGCGTGATGAGCGACCACTGCCACTGCCCGGCCAGCTCGGACCGGGCCTCGAGATCCGCGATCTCCTTGGAGCTCCTGCGGAAGCGCTCGACGAGGTCCTCGGAGCGGCCGGTCGTGCGCGAGAGCAGGATCCCCGAGACCGAGAGCGACTCCTGCACGGTGGAGGTCATGTCGGCGAGCCGGCGCTGGCGCTCGGCCGTGATGGCGCGGCGCATGCGGCCGATCCGCCGGTTCATCCACAGCGAGAACGGCAGGATCGCGAACGACAGCAGCGCGAGCCGCCAGTCGAGGGCGAGCATCGCCACCGACGTCATGACCACGATCGCGAAGCTGGACACGAAGTCGGTCCCGGTCGTCGTCACCACCGACTCCATGCCGCCGATGTCGTTGGCGATCCGGGACTGCACCTCGCCGGTGCGGGTCCGGGAGAAGAACGCGAGCGACATGCGCTGCAGGTGGGCGTAGACGTCCACGCGCAGCCGGTGCATCACCGCCTGGCCCACGCGGGTGGCGATGAGCGTCTGCACGACGTCGAGCGCGTTGGTGACGACGACGGTGGCCACGAGCGCGCCGGTCAGCGCCGCGAGCAGGCCCATGTCCTGGCGGGGCAGGGCCACGTCGACGATCTCGCGCAGCAGGAACGGCGTGGCCAGGCCGACCGCCGAGCTGATCAGGATGAGCAGGAGCACGCCGGCCAGCGGCAGGCGGTGGGGGAGGAAGAGGGCGAGGATGCGCCGGCCTTCGCGGGGCGCCTCCTTCTCCAGGGACGTCGGGGGCACGGGCAGCTCCGGGAGCCGAGGGGTCGAACCATAGTGAGGCTACCTCATAATGAGGTACCCTCGCTGTTCATTCCCCGCGACCGGAGGAGGAGCGATGGCGGGCACCGACCCGGTGGCGTACGAGATCGCCGAGACCATGCGCGCCCTGCAGTGGCGGCTGCGGCGCTCCGCCGGGGCCGAGGTCGAGGACCTCGGCATCACCCCGGCGCAGGCGCGCGCGCTGCGTACGGTCGCCCGCTTCGCCGAGCCCCCGTCCATGGGCGCGCTCGCCGAGCGGCTGCACATCGGGCCCCGGTCGGCCACCGATCTGGTCGACCCGCTCGAGCAGTCCGGCCTCCTCCGGCGCGAGCAGGACCCCGCGAACCGGCGCAGCTACCGCGTGCACGTCACCCCCGAGGGCGAGCGGGTCCACGGCCAGCTGCGCCGGCGGGCGCACGAGTCGGCCGTCCGGGCGTTCGGCGTGCTGGGCGAGGACGAGCGGGCAACGCTGCTGGCGCTGCTGCGCCGCGTGGTGGACGCCTTGCCCGCGGCCGACTGCCCCGCGCCGGGCACGGGTCAGCGGTAGTCGTCCTCGTCGAAGGCGACCACCTGGCCCTGCTCGGCCAGGTCGGCCTCCGTGGCCTCGGCGAGGCTCGTGACCGGCATGGCGGGCCCGGTGTCGCGGTCGTCGAGCTCGGTGGCCTGCTCCAGCGCGTCGGCCTCGTTCGCCTCGGGGTCGGCGGCGCTTTCGGCGGGGCCGCCGGCAGGGGTGTCGCCGTCGGCCCCGAAGGCGTCGCCGGGCAGGTCGGTGTCGGTCATCTGGCACTCCTCGGGCTCGGTCGTGCGTCGTTCGCCGCGGTGTGTCCGGGCGGAAGCCGCCCTTCGGTGTCCCGCGTACCCACTCGGGCTGGGACCATGGGCGCAGTGCCCGCCCCGGGGCCCCGGGAATCCCCGGCGCCGAGGGTGGCGTTGCGCAGAACAACGGAAGGAGAACGCTGTGCCCCTGCCTCCACTCGTCGAGCCGGCGGACGAGCTCACGATCGACGAGGTGCGCCGCTACTCGCGTCACCTGATCATCCCTGACGTGGGCATGGTCGGACAGAAGCGCCTGAAGAACGCGAAGGTCCTCGTCGTCGGCGCGGGCGGCCTCGGCAGCCCGGCACTGCTCTACCTCGCCGCGGCGGGCGTGGGCACGCTCGGCATCGTCGACTTCGACACCGTCGACGAGTCCAACCTCCAGCGCCAGGTCATCCATGGCCAGTCCGACATCGGCAAGCCCAAGGCCCTCTCGGCCCAGGAGTCGGTCGCCGAGGTCAACCCCTACGTCAACGTGGTCCTGCACGAGGAGCGCCTCGACGAGGACAACGTGCTGCGCATCTTCGAGCCGTACGACCTCATCCTCGACGGCACGGACAACTTCGCCACGCGCTACCTCGTCAACGACGCGGCGGTGCTGCTCGGCAAGCCCTACGTCTGGGGCTCGATCTACCGCTTCGAGGGCCAGGTCAGCGTCTTCTGGGCCGAGCACGGCCCGCAGTACCGCGACCTCTACCCCGAGCCCCCGCCCCCCGGCATGGTGCCCTCCTGCGCCGAGGGCGGCGTGCTGGGCGTGCTCTGCGCGTCCATCGGCTCGATCATGGTGACCGAGGCGATCAAGCTCATCACCGGCATCGGCGAGCCGCTGCTCGGCCGGCTGATGGTCTACGACGCACTCGAGATGTCCTACCGCACGCTCAAGCTGCGCAAGGACCCCAACGGCGAGCCGATCACCGGCCTGCTGGGGGACTACGAGGCGTTCTGCGGCGCGGTGTCCGAGGAGGCCTCCGAGGCCGTCAAGGGCTCGACGATCTCGGTCTCCCAGCTCGAGCAGTGGATCAAGGAGCGCGACAACGGCGAGCGCGACTTCGTCATCGTCGACGTCCGCGAGCCCAACGAGTACGAGATCAACCGCATCCCGACCTCGGTGCTGATCCCCAAGGGCGAGTTCCTCAACGGGTCCGCCCTCGAGAAGCTGCCGCAGGACAAGCAGGTCGTCCTGCACTGCAAGACCGGCATCCGCTCCGCCGAGACGCTGGCGATCCTCAAGGGCGCCGGCTTCGCCGACGCGGTCCACGTCGGTGGCGGCGTCTCCGCCTGGGTCAACCAGATCGACCCGAGCCAGCCCGCGTACTGAGCTCTCCCCGTGCGGCAGGAGGCCGCCCGCGCACCAGCGCGGGCGGCCTCCGTGCCGTCCGGGGTGCTGCGGTGTGTTGTCCCGGGTGGCGGCCGGGGCTACACGTCGGTGTTGCGCATCCCCATGTTGTCCTCGTTGAGGAACGAGCCGGGGTCGTCGTCGGACACCCCGGTGCCCTGCACGCGGTCGCGCACGGACTCCTGCGAGTCGTACAGCGACTCGTCGTTCTCCTCGGTCGCGGCCTGCGGGTCGGGGGTGACGGGCGGTTCGGGGAACGGTGTCTCGCTCATGGGCGGGCTCCTACCCACGCCCGGGCGCGACGCACGCTCAGGTGCCGCGTACCGCCGGGTCGTCCGGTGTGAGGTCGGCCGCAGGCCTCGCGTCGCCGAAGGCAGCGCCCTCGACGTCGACGCCGGCATCGACGCCGGCATCGACGCGGCCATCGACACGGCCATCGACGCGGCCATCGACGCGGCCATCGACGCCTCCGACGTCGGTACGCGCCGCGCCTCCCGCCGCACGCTCCACGTCGGCGCCGCCCTGGCCGGCGGAGCCCTCCACCTCGTCGGTCCGGGGCACGTCGTCGAACGGGGTCTCGGTCACCTCGCTCACCTACCCCCGATCGGCCGCCTACGCTCCTGCTGGTGGTCCCGACGCCGTACGCCGAGCGCGTCCTCCGGGTGGTCGAGAGCATCCCGCGGGGGCAGGTCGCGACGTACGGCGACATCGCCGAGCTCCTGGGCGAGGGCGGGCCGCGCGGGGTGGGCCGGGTGATGTCCGAGTGGGGCGGCGGTGTCGCCTGGTGGCGCGTCGTCCGTGCGGGCGGCCTGCCGGCCCCCGGCCACGAGGAGCAGGCCCTGCGCCGGCTGGCGGAGGACGGCGTGCCGCTGCGGGGGCAGCGGGTGGACCTGGCTCGGTGTCGATGGGTGCCCGAGGGGCCGGACGTTAATGCCTTGCGCGGCCCGGACTGACGGTCCTACCGTTCTCTGCGTGATCCTCTGACGTTCGTACGCGCCCACGCCCGCGGCTCAGTGCCCGGTGGGCTGCCGTCCCGCCTGGTCGCGGTGAGACGACGTCCTGTCCTGCCGAGCGGCCCTTGCGTGCCGAGCGCAGGGTCGACCTGCCCGCAGTGGCCCTCTCGCCGTGCCCAGCCGTCCCGAGACCGTCCTTCCGGAGGCTGACATGCGAAACGTGTTCCCCTACATCTCCCTCGACCCCCAGCGCACGAACGACCGCAGCGGGATCCCCGCGACGCCACCCGCGGCGCAGCGGTCGCGCGGCAAGGGGCCCGTGCCCCCGCGGCACCTGCAGGGCCGCCAGGGCAAGGGGTCGGCGGCGTTCCAGTACCGCCGGCACTGAAGGAGCCGCCCCGAGCGGGCCGGCACCGCACGGCGCTGCCGCGGGGTCGGGCGGGCCGGCGCACGCGCCGGCCCGCGCGGCGCGGGCCGGTGGTCGGCTCGGCCGCCCGAGGGCGGCACGGCGAGGGCCTCCGGCGCGAGCACACCCGCACTGTCGGTGGGGCGTGGTGAAGTGGAAGCACCATGACCGCCGCACCCGTCTCCCGGCCGACCCACCGGCCGGCCCACCGGATCCACGTCCCCGCGCGCGCGGCCGGGGCCGTCGCCCTCGACGACGCCCAGGCGCGCGTGGCGGCGCACCGCTCGGGGCCGCTGCTCGTCCTCGCCGGGCCCGGCACGGGGAAGACGACGACGCTCGTGGAGTCGGTCGCCGCCCTGGCCGAGGACCCGGTCTCGCCGCTGCAGCCGGAGCAGGTGCTCGTGCTCACCTTCAGCCGCCGGGCGGCGCTGGAGCTGCGTGAGCGGGTCACGGCCCGGCTCGGCGGGGCGACCGGGGCGCCGGTGGCCTGGACGTTCCACTCCTTCTGCCTGTGGGCCCTGCGCACCCACCGCTCGACCGCTGCGCTCCCGGACGACGACGCCGAGCTGCGGCTGCTGTCCGGCCCGGAGCAGGACGTCGCGGTGCGCGAGCTGCTCGCCGGCATCGGCGAGGGCGTGGGACAGGTGCAGTGGCCCGAGCGGCTGCGCGCCGCCCTCGGGACGCGCGGCCTCGCGGAGGAGGTGCGCGCCGTGGTCGCGCGCGCCCGCGAGCTGGGCCTCGACCCGCCGGACCTGGCTCGCGCCGCCGAGCGGGCCGGCCGGGACGACTGGGCCGCGGCGGCGGCCTTCTTCAACGAGTACCTCTACGTCCTCGACGCGATGGGCGCGGTCGACTACGCCGAGCTGGTGCACCGCGCGGCCGCCCTGGCCGAGGAGCCGGAGACGCAGTCGGCGCTGCGCCGGCGGTTCGCCGCCGTGTTCGTCGACGAGTACCAGGACACCGACCCGGCCCAGGAGCGGCTGCTGCAGGCGATCGCGGGCGACGGCCGCCACCTCGTGGCGGTGGGCGACCCGGACCAGTCGATCTACGCCTTCCGCGGGGCCGACATCAGCGGCATCCTCGAGTTCCCCGACCGCTTCGCCCGCGCGGACGGCGAGCCGGCCCCGGTCGTCACCCTGCGCCGCTCCCGCCGGGCGGGCGAGCGGCTGCTGGCCGCCAGCCGCTCGGTCGCGTGCCGGCTGCCGATCCGGTCCCTGCCCCGCGAGCAGGTCGCCGAGCACCGGGCGCTGGTCCCGGGGGTGGCGGAGCCGGGCCGGGTGCAGGTGCGCACCTACCCGTCGGCCGCTGCCGAGGCCGATGCCACGGCCGACCTGTTGCGCCGCGCCCACCTCGAGGACGGGGTCCCCTGGAGCCGGATGGCCGTGCTGGTGCGCAGCGGGCGCCGCTCGGTCCCGCTCGTGCGACGGGTGCTCGGGGCTGCGGGCGTCCCGGTCGCCGTGGCCGGCGACGAGCTGCCCCTCGCCGAGGAGCCCGCCGTGGCCCCGCTGCTGCTCGCGCTCACGGTGGCCAGCGGGCTCGGCGACGACGAGCCCGCTGAGCCCGGCGGCCCGCGGCGCCCCAGCCCCGAGCAGGCCCGCACCCTGCTGCTCTCGCCGCTCGGCGGCGCCGAGGCGGGCCGGCTGCGCGCGCTCGCCCGCGAGCTGAGGGCGGAGGAGAAGGCCGCCGGCCGGCCCGTCACCCCGTCGGACCAGCTGCTGCGCGACGCGCTGCTCGACCCGCGGCGCCTGGTCGCCGCGGAGGACCGGCTGGCCGCCCCCGTCCGCGCGCTCGGCTCGCTGCTGGCGAAGGCGTCGGCCGTGCTGCACGACGGCGGGCCGGCCGAGGAGGCGCTCTGGGTGCTCTGGGACGGCACCCGCTGGCCCCGGCGCCTGGAGCAGGCGGCGTACGACGGGGGCGCGGCGGGGCGGGCGGCCGACCGCGACCTCGACGCGGTGGTCGCACTGTTCGACGCGGCGGCCCGGGCCGACGAGCGGCCCGGGGTCCGAGGGGCGCGGCTGCTCCTCGCCGAGCTCGGCGCCCAGCACATCCCCGGCGACACGCTGGCCGAGGGCTCGGCCCGCACGGAGGCGGTGCGGGTGCTGACGGCGCACCGGTCCAAGGGGCTGGAGTGGGACCTGGTCGTGGTGCTCGGCGTGCAGGAGGGCGTCTGGCCCGACCTGCGCCGGCGCGGGTCGCTGCTGGAGCCGGACCGGCTCGGCCGGCACGGGCTGACCGAGCCGCCCGGCCCGTCGGAGGTGCTCGCCGAGGAGCGCCGGCTGTTCTACGTGGCGGTGACGCGCGCCCGGCAGCGGCTCGTCGTGAGCGCGGTGGCGAGCGCGGACGACGACGGCGAGCGGCCCTCCCGTTTCCTCGACGAGCTCGGCGTGCCCGTCGAGGCGGTGAGCCGCCGGGTCGTGCGCCCGCTGTCCGCGGTCGGGCTCGTCGCCGACCTGCGACGCGCGGCGGTGGACCCGGCCGAGACCCCCGCGCTGCGCGCCGCCGCCGCCCGCCGCCTCGCCGACCTCGCCGCCGCCGTGGACGACCGCGGCGTTCCGCTCGTCCCCGCCGCGCACCCCTCGCGCTGGTGGGGGCTGCTCGACGTCACGGACCCGGGGCGGCCGCTGCTGGAGGAGGGCGCGGCGATCCGCATGTCCGGCTCGTCCCTGTCGGGGCTCACCGCCTGCCCGCTGCGCTGGTTCCTCCAGCACGAGGCGGCCGCCGACGCGCCCACGACGGCCGCGATCGGGTTCGGCCGGGTCGTGCACGTGCTCGCCGACGAGGTGGCCCGCGGCGGGCTGCCGGCCGAGCAGGCCGCGCTGGACGCGCGCATCGACGCCGTCTGGGACTCGCTCGCCTTCGAGGCGCGGTGGCAGTCTGCGCAGCAGCGCGCGGCGGCCAGCGATGCCGTGCGCCGGTTCCTGGCCTGGCACGCCGCCACCGCCGCCCGCGGGCGCAGGCTGCTCGCGACCGAGCACGAGTTCCGGGTCGAGGTCCCGACGCCGGACGGGACGGTGGTGCTGCGCGGGACGGCCGACCGGGTCGAGCTCGACGCCGACGGACTGGTCCACGTCGTCGACTTCAAGACCGGCAAGACGCCGCCCTCCTCGGGAGAGGTGGCGGTGCACCCGCAGCTCGGGGCCTACCAGCTGGCGACGGAGGCCGGGGCGTTCGACGGGCTGCTGCCGGAGGGCGCCCCCGCCGACGGCCCGCGCACCGGCGGGGCGGAGCTGGTGCAGCTGCGGGTCGAGGACTCCGGGATGCCGAAGGTGCAGCGCCAGGCCGCTCCCGAGCGCGACGAGCACGGGCGCACCTGGGTCGAGGACCTGCTCGCCGGTGCGGTGGCCCGCGTCGTCGGCGAGGACTTCGCGCCGACCCCGAGCGACGCCTGCGCCCGCTGCCCCTACCGTCGGGCCTGCCCCGCGCAGCCCGAGGGCAGGGGGGTGGTGGAGTGAGCGGCGCCCCGCTGCGCCGGCCGGAGCAGCTGCGCGGCCTGCTCGGGATCCCCTTCAGCCCGCCCCAGCTCGACGCGGCCACCGCGCCGCTCGAGCCGGGCGTCGTCGTGGCCGGCGCCGGCTCGGGCAAGACGACCGTGATGGCCGCCCGCGTCGTGTGGCTGGTGGGCAGCGGCGCGGTCCGGCCCGAGCAGGTCCTCGGGCTGACCTTCACCAACAAGGCGGCCGCCGAGCTGGCGGCGCGCGTCCGTGCGGCGCTGCTCAAGGCCGGGGTCGGCACGGCCGGCGAGGGCGCCGTCGAGGGGGACGGCCAGCCGACGGTCTCGACCTACCACGCCTTCGCCGGCCGGCTGGTGGAGGAGCACGGGCTCCGGCTCGGGGTCGAGCCGCGCGCCCGGCTGCTCGCGGACGCCACCCGCTTCCAGCTGTCCGAGCGGGTGCTGCGCCGCGCCGCGGGGCCCTTCGTCGAGGTGACCAAGCCGGTGTGGATGCTCGTCGACGACCTGCTCGCGCTCGACGGCGAGCTCTCCGAGCACCTCGTGAGCACGCAGGAGCTGCGGGCGTACGACCGCGAGCTGCTCCGCGAGATCGACTCGCTGGCCAAGGCCCCCGTCAAGGTCAGGAACATCGCCGCCGCGGCCCGCAAGCGGCTCGAGCTGGCCGACCTGGTCGACGCGTACCGCGCGGAGAAGGCTGCTCGCGACCTGCTCGACTTCGGCGACCAGCTGGCCGTCGCGGCCCGGCTCGCGGAGGGCTTCGCCGAGGTCGGCGCCGCCGAGCGCGACCGGTTCCGCGTCGTGCTCCTCGACGAGTACCAGGACACCTCGGTGGCGCAGCGGCGGATGCTCAGCGCCCTCTTCTCCGGCGGTCACCCGGTCACCGCCGTGGGCGACCCGTGCCAGGGGATCTACGGCTGGCGCGGGGCGTCCGTCGCCAACCTCGACGACTTCCCGCGCCACTTCCCGCGGGCCGACGGGTCGCCGGCCCCGCGGCGCAGCCTGGTGGAGAACCGGCGCAGCGGCTCGCGGCTGCTCGACCTGGCCAACACGCTGGCCTCCGCCCTGCACCTGCGCCACGGCGTCGAGCCGCTCGCCCCGTGCGAGGAGCGGGCCGGCGCGGGCGACACGGTCTGCGCGCTGCTCCCCACCTACGCCGAGGAGGTCGAGTGGGCGGCCGGCCAGGTGCGCGCCGCCCTCGACGCCGGGACGCCGCCGGGCGAGGTCGCGGTCCTCGTCCGTGCCCGCAGCGACTTCGCCGCCCTGCACGCCGCGCTCGCCGCGCGCGACGTGCCGGTCGAGGTCGTCGGGCTCGGCGGCCTGCTCGCCCTGCCCGAGGTGGCCGACGTCGTGGCCACGCTGCAGGTGGTGACCGACCCCACCGCGAACGCCGCCCTCGTCCGGCTGCTCACCGGCCCGCGGTGGCGGGTCGGCCCGCGCGACCTGGCGCTGCTCGGGCGGCGGGCCCGTGAGCTGGTCGCGGAGCCGACCCTCGCCCTGCGCGTGGAGGAGGACGCGGTCGAGGTGGGCAGCCCGCTCGACCGCGCCCTGGAGGAGGCCGTGGCCGGGGTGGACCCGGCCGAGGTCGTGTCGCTGCTCGACGCCGTCGAGCACCCGGGCCCGCACGGCTACAGCGCGCAGGCCCGGGCCCGTTTCGCCGCGTTCGCCGGCGAGGTCGCCGAGCTGCGCCGGATGTCCGGCGAGCCGCTGCTGGACCTGCTCACCCGCCTGGTGTCGGTGCTCGGGCTGGACGTCGAGCTGGGGGCGAGCCCGGCCGCCGTCGCCGCCGGCCGCCGCGAGTCGCTGGCCGCCTTCCTCGACGTCGCCGCCCGCTTCGTCGACCTCGACGGCGACGCCTCCGCGACGGCGTTCCTGGCCTTCCTGCGGGCGGCCGACGAGTACGACCGGGGCCTGGACACGACGGCCCCGAGCACGGCAGACACCGTCAAGCTGATGACGGCCCACAAGTCCAAGGGGCTCGAGTGGGACGTCGTCGTCCTGCCCGACCTGACCCACAAGGTCTTCCCGTCCACGCGGGGCCGCGACCGTTGGACGACCAACGGGCACGTGCTCCCCAACGGCCTGCGCGGCGACGCCGACGCGCTGCCCGAGCTGGTCGAGATGACCGGCAAGGGCGTGACGGCGTACGAGGAGGAGGACCGGTCCGCCGCCGAGCTGGAGGAGCGCCGGCTCGGCTACGTCGCCGTGACCCGGGCGCGGCGCTTGCTCGTCGCCAGCGGGCACTGGTGGGGGCCGACGCAGAAGGGCGTGCGCGGGCCGTCGCCCTACCTCACCACGATCCGCGAGCACTGCGAGGCGGGCGCCGGCACCGTCGCTGCCTGGGCGCCCCGGCCCGAGGAGGAGTCCAACCCCGGGCTCGGGACACGGGGGGAGGACTGGTCCTGGCCGGCACCGCTGGACGCGGGTGCCCTCGCGCTGCGCCGGGCTGCCGCCGACGCCGTGCTCGACCGCCTCGCCGCGCTGCGCCGGGAGCCCGCCGACATGCTCCCGCTCGACTTCGGCGAGGCGCCGGACGCGCCCTCCGACGAGGGGCTCGCGCCCGACGACGCCCGTCGCGTCGCCGAGTGGGACCGTGACGCCGACCTGATCCTCGCCGAGCTGCGCCGCAGCCGCTCCCCGCGGCGCGACGTCGAGCTGCCCGCCGCGCTGTCCGCGTCCCAGCTGCTGCGGCTCGCCGCCGACCCGCAGGGGCTGGCCCGCGACCTGCTGCGGCCGATGCCGCGGCCGCCCGCCCCGGCGGCCCGGCGGGGGAGCGCCTTCCACTCCTGGGTGCAGGCGCGTTTCGCCCAGCAGCCGCTGCTGGACGCGGACGCGCTGCCGGGCGCCGCCGACGCCCACGTCGACGACGACGTGGCGCTCGAGGAGCTGCAGGCGGCCTTCCTGCGCACGCCGTACGCCCGCCGCGAGCCGGTCGCCGTCGAGGCGCCGTTCGAGCTCGTGCTCGCCGGGACCGTCATCCGGGGCCGGATCGACGCGGTCTACGCGACCGAGGGCGGGTTCGAGGTCGTCGACTGGAAGACCGGCGGCGAGCAGGCCGACCCGCTGCAGCTCGCGGTCTACCGGGTGGCGTGGGCGCAGCTGCACGGCCTGCCGCTCGAGCGCGTCGACGCCGCCTTCCTCTACGTGCGCAGCGGCGCGGTCGTCCGTCCGCCGGCGCTGCCGGGGCTCGCCGAGCTGGAGCGGCTGCTGCTTGCGGGCGGCGGCCCCGCCGGCTCGTCGCGCACGGGAAGGGGCTGACCGATGGACACCGAGCAGCTGCGCGCCTACGCCCTGGCGCTTCCGGAGGCGGAGGAGCGCGAGACGTGGGGCCACCCGACGTTCCGGGTGCGCGACAAGATGTTCCTCACGCTGTCGGGCGACGGGTCCGGCGGCACGGTCAAGGCGACGCTCGCCGACCAGGCCGAGCTCGTGGCGCAGGACCCGGGGACGTGGTCGGTGCCGGCCTACGTCGGCCGGCACGGCTGGGTCGGGTTCGTGACCGCCCGGGTCGACGCGGCCGACCTGGAGCCGCTGGTGGTCGAGGCCTGGCGGGCCACCGCGCCCGAGCGGCTCGTCAGGGCCTACGACGAGGCCCGCAGCGCCGGAGCCTGAGTCACGGCCTGCGCAGCGTGACCACGAGCCCGGTGTGGTCGGAGACCGGCAGCGACGGCGCCTGGACCACGTCCGCCCGCCACCCGCCGAGCCCGTCGCCGAGCACGTGGTCGAACTGCACCCGGGGCCGGTACGACGGGTACGTCGCGACCCGCGCGAGCGACTCCCACCCGGTCACACGGCGCGGCAGCGGCCCCGGCAGGTTGAAGTCGCCCAGCAGCACGCGGGGAGCGGGGAGCTCCGCCCGTGCCCATCGCGCGACCCGCGCGAGCTGCCGGACGTTGTAGCCCGGCACGAACGACAGGTGCGCCGTCACCACGGACACCCGGCCGTACGGCGTCTGCACCACGGCGGCGACCGCCGACCGCGGCTCGTCCGGGACCGGCATCAGCCGAGGACGCGGGTGTGCCGGGACGAGCAGCGGAAGCCGGAACGGCGCAGCAGCGAAGCGCAGTTCTGCCCAGCGGACGACCGGCCAGCGCGAGACGAGCCCGATCCCGTACGCGGGGGCGGGCCCGGCGGAGTCCTCGTCCGTCGCGGGCCGCCAGGTGCGGGTCAGCCCCGGCGTGCCGACGAGCGAGGGGACGAACCGCCAGCCCGCCGCGCCGAGCTCCTCGGCGGCGGCCCGGACCTGCTCGACCCCGCCCGACCGGTCCTGCCGGAAGTCGGCCTCCTGCAGCCCCAGCACGTCCGGCGCGAGCTCGCGCACCGCGGCGCGCAGGTCGTCCTCGCGGGTCTGCCCGGTGCGCAGCGAGACGCCGTGCAACAGGTTGAGCGTCGCCAGGCGGAGTCCGGTCACCGCGCCAACGGTAGGGCGCCGCCGGTCCCCGCGCCCGCCGGAGGGCCCGGGGGTCAGCCGTTGCCGACGAGGATGCTGCCGGAGTCGGTGCGGACCTCGACCCGTGAGGCCGCGTCGGGGTCGCGCTGCACGCGAACGCGCTCGCTGCCGGAGTCGGTCTGGGTCGTCACGGCGTAGGCCGACGACGCCGGCAGCAGCAGGCTCACCGAGCCGGAGTCGCTGGACGCGGTCACCTCGGTCGGCGGCCGCGTCAGCACCAGCCGCTGGGACCCGGAGTCCGAGCTGAGCGCGACCCGGCTCGACCGCCCCCCGTACGCCCGGATGCTGCCGGAGTCCGAGCGCAGGGTCAGGTCGCCCTGCACCTCGCTGGCGGTGATGCTCCCCGAGTCGGTCTGCACGTCCACGTTGCCGCGGATGCCGACGGCCTCGACGCGGCCGGAGTCGCTGCGGACCGTCAGGTCGCCGACGACGGAGCTGACGAGCACGGAGCCGGAGTCGTTCTGCAGCGAGAGCGCCGTCTCCCGCGGGACCCGCAGCGTGAGGTCGACCGACGGGGTCCACGCCGTCGTCCAGCTGCAGTCGACGTCGACCACGAGCGCCGGGCCCTCGCGGCGCACCTCGCGGGTGGGCCGGGCGAGGGACCAGGAGTCCTTCCAGCTCGCGGACACCGTCTCGCGCGCCTGCTCGCCGACGACCGTGATGCCGCCGCCGCACATGCCCCAGGACTCGACGCGGATCGACGTGATCCCGGAGCCGTACTCGGCGGACGAGCTCGCCGAGTGGCGGGACATGAGGATCACCATGGTCAGCGCGCCGTACGCGATGAGCGCCAGCGCGAGCACCGAGCCCAGCAGCATCAGCGGGAAGCGCGCGGGGTGCGGCGGCGGGGCGGGAGCGGCGGGCGGGGTGGTGGCCAGCTGCTCGGTGGGGGCGCTCATGCGCTCGCTCCTCGGGACGGGTCGGGGGTGGTGGCGTCGGCGGGCAGCTCGGCGCGCAGCAGCGTCGGGCCGCCCAGCGGGCTGGAGACGGTGAGCGTGCCGTCGGCGGCGGCGACCCGGCCGGCGAGGCCGCGCAGCCCGCTGCCGGCGTCGGGGTCGGCCCCGCCGCGGCCGTCGTCGCGCACCTCGACGAGCAGGCGCGGGCCGACCCGGCGTACGAGCACCGCGGCCTCGCGGGCCCCGGAGTGCTTGGCGACGTTGGCCAGCGCCTCCACGACGGTGAAGTAGGCGACCGCCTCGACGGCGGGAGCCGGGCGCGGTGAGACGTCGACGTCGAGCCGGACCGGCACCGGGCTGCGGGCGGCGACCGACGAGAGCGCGGCGTCGAGCCCGCGGTCGGTGAGCACCGACGGGTGCAGGCCCCGGGCGAGGTCGCGCAGCTCGGCGAGGGCCTGCTTGGCCTCGACGTGCGCCTCGTCCAGCAGCCGGCTCGCCGCCTGCGGGTCGTCCTCGAGCTTCCCGCGCGCCCGCCCCAGGCTCATCGCCAGCGACACGAGCCGCTGCTGCGCCCCGTCGTGCAGGTCGCGCTCGATGCGCTTGCGCTCGGCGTCCGCGGCGGCCACCACCTCGGCGCGCGTCTCGGTCAGCGTCCCTACCCGGGCCTGCAGCGCGGCCCGCTCGTCGCGGCCCAGCAGGGCTCTGGCCAGGGAGGACTCGACGAGCGCGGCGACCTGGGTGACGGCCGGGGCGAGCGCGAGGGCCAGGGCGCCGCAGGCCGTCCAGGCCCCGAGCTTCCAGGCCTCGTCCAGCAGGGGCAGCGCGTCGCGGTCCATCCGGGCGGACCAGGCCGGCACGGTGAAGAGCGCCGCGCCGGTGCCCCACAGGGAGAAGACGATGCTGAAGCTGAGGCAGGAGACGGGCAGCAGGGCCGCGCAGTACGCCACCTGCCGCCACTGGGCGCCCGAGCGCAACTGGGCGCCGAGGCGGCGCAGGAACGACGTGCCGGGCGGCGCCGCGGGGCCCGGGGCGGGGATGTCGACCCCGAGCAGCGCCCGGGCGCGCCCGCGCTCCATGGCCGCGAAGCCGCGGACGCACCAGAACGTCACCGCGAGGAGCGGGACGCCGAGCAGGAAGGCCGGGAGCAGGCCGAGCGAGAGCGCGAGCATCGTGACCGTGACGACGAACAGGACGATCGCGATCCAGAGGCTGAGCGCGAGGTAGGACAGCGCCCCCAGCAAGGTCGGCCTGGGTGCGCCGGGCGCGGCCGCGGGGGCTGCCGTCGCGGTGGCGGGGGCCGCCGGTGAGGCACTGGGGAAGGACATGTCGCCAGGCTAGGGAGACGGGCAGCGCACGACCATGAGGCGAGTCGCCGTCTTCGGGCTGGGGATATCCCCACCCTCGTGCCGTCGCGTGCCGTCGGTGGCCGCCTCCGGGCGGGGATGCCGCCCGACTACGCCCGAAAGTAGGCTCGCGCACCGTGACCACAGTCCCCGAGTACGTCGCCACGCACGCCGACGAGTGGCTCGTCGGGCTGCTCGACTGGCTCCGGATCCCCAGCCAGTCCGGCGACCCCGGCCTCGCGCCGCAGGTCCGGCGCAGCGCCGAATGGCTGGCCGGCGCGCTGCGGGCGGCGGGCTTCCCGACGGTGGAGGTCTGGGAGACCGGGGGCCACCCCGCGGTGTACGCCGAGTGGGTGAGCGCCGACGCCGACGCACCCCAGGTTCTGGTCTACGGCCACCACGACGTGCAGCCGGTCGACCCGCTCGAGGCGTGGACGAGCGCCCCCTACGAGCCGCGCGTGGTGGGGGACAAGGTGTTCGCCCGCGGCGCGGCCGACGACAAGGGGCTCGTGGCCTTCCACCTGCTCGGGGTGCGGGCGCACCTGGCCGCGACCGGGCGTACCACCCCGGCGGTGACGCTGCGGGTCCTCGTCGAGGGCGAGGAGGAGTCCGGCTCGCCGAACTTCCCCGCCCTGCTGCGCGCGCGCCGCGACCGGCTCGGCTGCGACGTGGTCGTCGTGTCCGACACCGGCATGTGGGGGCGCGAGACGCCGTCGGTGGTGACGAGCATGCGCGGGCTGGTCTCCTGCCAGCTCGACCTCGTCGCCCGCGACGTGGACCTGCACTCCGGCTCCTACGGCGGCGCGGTGCACAACGCGGTCACCGAGCTCACCCGGCTGCTCGCGGGCATCCACGACGCCGACCGGCGGGTCACGGTCCCCGGCTTCTACGACGGCGTCGTCGAGCCGTCGGCGCAGGAGCGCGAGCTCATCGCGCGGCTGCCCTTCGACGAGCGGGACTGGCTCGCGGTGGCGCACTCGACCGAGGGGGTCGGCGAGGCCGGCTGGTCGACGCTCGAGCGGGTGTGGGCACGCCCGACCGCGGAGGTCAACGGTGTCTGGGGCGGCTACACCGGCCCGGGCACGAAGACGATCATCCCCCGTGAGGCGCACGCCAAGCTCTCGTTCCGGCTCGTCGCCGGGCAGGACCCGGCGCAGGTCCGGGCCGCCGTCGAGGCGTGGCTCGCCTCCGCCGTCCCGCCCGCGCTGCGCTGGTCGGTCGAGTGGGAGGGGGACGGCGTACGCCCCTGCGCGACCCCGCTCGACGCCCCCGCGCTGTCGGCGGTGCGGGAGGCGATGGGGCGGGCGTTCGGCCAGGAGGTGCTCGTGACCCGCGAGGGCGGCTCGGGGCCGGAGGCCGACCTGCAGGACATCCTGGGGGCGCCGGTGGTCTTCCTCGGCACCGCGCTCCCGGACTCCGGCTGGCACGCGCCGGACGAGAACGCCGACGTGCCGATGCTCCTCAAGGGCGCCGAGGCCGCGGCGTACCTCTGGGAGACGCTGCCCGGGGCGCTGCGCGCATGACACTCGGGGAGCTGGCGCTGTCCCGGGCGGCGGTCGACCGCTCGGCGTGGGTGCGCACCGCTGAGGCCGAGCTGGCAAGGCTGTGGTCCGATTCGCGAACCCGCGTGCTGCGGTTGCGCGAGGAGGGGCTCTTCCCCGTGGTCGGGGACCCGCCCGCGCTCGCCCTCGAGGCGCCGTCCGACGAGGACTGCGCCGGCCGGGTGTTCCTCGGGCTCGACGACGACGGCGTGGGCTACTTCGCCACGCTGCCCCGCCCCGGCCGGGTGGACCCCGACGACGACGGGCTGCGCCTGGCCTCGCTGCGGGACGTCGGCTCGCTGCTGAGCGCGCGCGACGTCGGGCTCGCGGTCAACGCCGTCGCCCTCGGCCACTGGCACGCCCGCCACACGCACTGCCCGCGCTGCGGCGCCCCCACCGAGATCGTGTCCGGCGGGCACGTGCGCCGCTGCACCGCGGACGGCAGCGAGCACTACCCGCGGACGGACCCCGCGGTCATCATGGCGGTCACCGACCCGGACGACCGGCTGCTGCTGGGCCGCCAGCCGCGGTGGCCGGAGAAGCGCTTCAGCACGCTCGCCGGCTTCGTGGAGCCGGGGGAGTCGATCGAAGCCGCCGTGCGCCGCGAGGTGGCCGAGGAGGTGGGCGTCGTCGTCGGCGACGTGACCTACCTCGGCAGCCAGGCGTGGCCCTTCCCCGCCTCGCTCATGCTCGGCTTCTCGGGGCGCGCGACGACGACGGAGCTGCGCGTCGACGGCCACGAGATCGCCGAGGCCGTCTGGGTGTCGCGCGACGAGCTCGCCGCCGCGACCGCGTCGGGGGAGATCCTGCTGCCGCCCGGCGTCTCCATCGCGCGGCGCCTCATCGAGCACTGGTACGGCGGGGAGCTCGCGCCCGACGGCACCTGGCGCTAGCCGGCCGCCACCACACCGGGCCCCCCGCGCCCCCGTCCAGCGGGGGGAGCGGAGGTCAGAGGCCGTAGGCCTCCAGCAGCCGCAGGTAGACCTCGCTCACGGTGGGGTAACTGGCCACCGCGTGCCACAGCGTCTCCAGCGGCACCTCGGCGGTCACCGCGACGGTGGCCCCGTGGAGCAGCTCCGCGACGTCCTGCCCGACGAAGGTGAACCCCAGCGGGACGCGGCGCTTCTCGTCGACGACCATCGACGCCTTGCCCTTGTAGTCGTCGGCGACCAGGGACGCGCCCGCGACCCAGCCCAGGTCGTACTCCACGACGCGCACGTCGTAGCCCTGCTCGCGCGCCGCCTTCTCCGTCAGCCCCACACTTGCGACCTGCGGATCGGTGAAGACGACTTGTGGCGTCTTCTCGTGGTCCGCGTACGCCGTGAGCTTGGCGCCGTCGTCGGGCTCGCCCTTCGCGCGGGCGACGACGACGTCCCCGCAGGCGCGGGCCTGGTACTTGCCCATGTGCGTCAGCAGGTTGCGGCCGTTGACGTCGCCCACCGCGTACAGCCAGGGCAGGCTGGTGGAGCGCAGCGAGTCGTCGACCTCGATGGCCTTCGAGGCGTCCAGCCCGACGGACTCGAGCCCGATGCCCTCGGTGGCGGGGCGCCGGCCCAGGGCGGACACGATCTGGTCGGCGACGAACGTCTCGTCCCCGGCCGTCACCGTGACCGTCCCGTCGCCGGACCGCGACACCTCCGACACCTGAAGCCCGGTGCGTACGTCCACGCCCTGTGCGCGCAGCCCGTCCGCCACCAGCTCCCCGGCCCAGGGCTCGTTGCGGTCGAGCAGCCCGCCGCGGGAGACGAGCGTGACCGCCGAGCCCAGCCCCGCGAGCATCGCGGCGGACTCGCAGCCGACGACGCCGCCGCCGAGGATCACGACGCGGCCCGGCACCGCGTCCACGTTCGTGACCTCGCGGCTGCCCCACGGGCTCGCCTCGCGCAACCCGGGGACCGGCGGGACGGTGGGCCTGCTGCCCGTGGCGAGCACCACTGCGTGCCGCGCCGTGAGCGTGTGGGCGGCCGAGCCGTCCACGAGCACCTCGACGCGCTTCTCCCCGGCCAGCCGCCCCCGGCCGCGGTAGAACTCGGCGCAGATGGACCGCACCCACTCGGTCTGGCCGGAGTCGTCGTGCCCGCCGTCAGCGGTGCGCTTGACGACCTTGTCCCGGCGCGCGAGCACCGCCGCCGGGTCGACCTCGGCGCCGCGGACGCCCTGGATGCGCTTGGCGGCCTCGACCAGCTCGACCGGGCGCAGCAGCGCCTTGCTCGGCATGCACGCCCAGTAGGAGCACTCACCCCCCGCGAGCTCGGCCTCGATCACGGCCACCGAGAGGCCTCCGGCGGTCATCCGCCCGGCCGCCACCTCCCCGACCGGCCCCGCCCCGACCACGATGACGTCGAACTCGCGCTCGTCCATGAGCGCATCGTGTCAGGCAGTGATCGTGACGGCGAGCCCCGGGCCGCGCCCCTCGATCACGGGCCGGGGCCGGGCCGGGGGGCCAGCGGCAGCGAGCTCGTCCGGCGCACGCTGCCCGCGCCCCCGTACCCCACGAGCAATAGCCTGTCCGACCATGCGTCCCGATGTCGAGGCCCGCCTGCTCGCCCGTGCCGCCCGCGCCCAGGCCGAGGGCCGCGTCCCGTCGCTGACCGCCGGCGTGGTGCAGGACGGGGAGCTCACCTGGTCGGCCGGGCGCGGCGTCGTCGACGGCTCGCGGCCGGACGCCGACGTGCAGTACCGCATCGGCTCGATCACCAAGACGCTCACCGCGGTGCTCGTCATGCGCTTGCGCGACGAGGGCCTGCTCCGCCTCGACGACCCGGTCGAGCGGCTCGCGCCGGGGACCCCGTTCGGGCAGCGGACGGTGGCCCAGCTGCTGGCCCACACGAGCGGCATCACCGCCGAGTCGCCGGGCCTGTGGTGGGAGCGCACCGCGGGCGGCGACTGGGAGGCGCTCGCCGCCGCCACGGCTGCCCACGACGTCAAGCACGCGGCCGGGACGCGCTTCCACTACTCCAACCTCGGGTACGGCGTGCTGGGGCGCGTCGTCGAGGGGCTGCGCGGCCGCTCGTGGGCCGGCTGCGTGCGCGCGGAGATCCTCGAGCCGCTCGGCATGCGGCGCACGTCGACGATGCCGGAGGCCCCCGCCGCTCCCGGGCTGGCCGTCCACCCCTGGGCCGACCTCGTGCTGCCCGAGCCGGGGAACGACCACGGGGCCATGGCGCCGGCCGGGCAGCTCTGGTCGACCGTCGAGGACCTCGCGCGCTACGCCCGGGTCTTCCTGGGCGCGGCCCCGGAGGTGCTGTCGCCGGCGACGGTGCAGGAGATGTCGGTCCCGGGCGGGGTGGACGAGCGGCCGTCGGGCTGGTCGGCGTACGGGCTCGGCCTGCAGGTGCACCGGGACGCCGACGGGCGGACGCTCATCGGGCACGGCGGGTCGATGCCGGGCTTCCTGGCCTCGTTCCTCGTCGACCCCGCCGAGCGGACGGCCTCCGTCGTGCTCGCGAACACGACCGCCGGGCTCGACATGTCGATCGGCACCGACCTGCTCGCGACCCTGCGCGAGCTGGACCCCTACGTGGTGCCCGAGTGGGCGCCCGCGACGGACGCGCCGGAGGCCGTCCTGGAGCTGCTCGGCCTCTGGCACTGGGGGCCGGCGCCGCTGGCCCTGCGCCTGCTCGGCGACGGGATGCTCGAGTTGGTCGCCTTCCGCGGGCGGGGCCGGGAGTCGCGCTTCCGCCGCGAGGGGCAGGCCTGGCGCGGCCTCGACGGCTACTACGCGGGCGAGACGCTCCGGGCCGTACGCCGCGAGGACGGCTCGGTGAGCCACCTGGACCTCGCGACCTTCGTGCTCACGCGCGGCCCGTACGCCCCGGACGACGTGCAGCCCGGCGGCATCGAGCCACCGGGCTGGCGTACGTCGGGCTGAGCGGGCGTCAGGTCACGCGACGGCGAGCTTGGACTGCACGTCCTTGAGCGAGGGGTTGGTCAACGCCGAGCCGTCGGGGAACCTCACCGTCGGGACGGTGCGGTTGCCGCCGTTGACGCCCATCACGAACTCGGCCGCGGCCGCGTCCTGCTCGATGTCGACCTCGCTGTAGGCGATGCCGGCACGGTCCATGGCCGACTTCAGGCGGCGACAGTAGCCGCACCAGGTCGTGGAGTACATGACGACCTCGCGGGCCGCGTCGGACATGGATCGCTCCTCGTCGTCTGGGCCGGGGGAGTCCCGGCGCCGTTCTCGCTGTCCACAACGTGGGACCGGTCCACATCCTTCCCCGCACCGGCCGCGGCGCCTCGGCTCCGTCGGCGCGGGCTGCGACCATGGGGCGGTGTTGCCCGTTGCCGCCTCGTCCGACGCCGGCCCGCATGCCGCCCCCGACGCCGACTCGGTCCTGGAGACCCTCGACCCCGAGCAGCGGGCGGCCGCCCGGGCGCTGGCCGGCCCGGTCGTCATCCTGGCCGGCGCCGGCACCGGCAAGACGCGGGCGATCACCGCCCGCATCGCTCACGGCGTGCTCGCCGGCGTCTACGTCCCGCAGCAGGTCCTGGCCGTCACGTTCACCGCGCGGGCGGCCGGCGAGATGCGCACCCGGCTCCGGGCGCTGGGTGTCGAGGGCGCGCAGGCGCGCACCTTCCACAGCGCCGCGCTCCGTCAGCTGCAGTTCTTCTGGCCCCGCGTGGTCGGCGGGGACCTGCCCACGATCGTCCCGCAGAAGGCCCGCTTCGTCGGGGAGGCCGCGTCCCGGCTCGGGCTGCCCACCGACCGGACCAGCGTGCGCGACCTCGCCGGCGAGGTGGAGTGGGCCAAGGTCACCCAGACCCACCGCGACGACTACGAGCGCGTCGCCGCTGCGGCCGGCCGCGTCCCGCCCGCGGGGCTCGCGGCGGCGGAGGTCGCCCGGCTGCTCGGCGCCTACGAGGAGGTCAAGCGCGACCGCGGGGCGATCGACTTCGAGGACGTCCTCGTCTATGCCGTCGGCCTGCTGGCCGACAACGCCGAGGTCGCGGCGCAGGTGCGGCGGCAGTACCGCCACTTCGTGGTGGACGAGTACCAGGACGTCAGCCCCCTGCAGCAGTCCCTGCTGGACCTGTGGCTGGGCGACCGCGACGAGCTCTGCGTCGTCGGCGACCCGAGCCAGACCATCTACTCCTTCACGGGGGCGACCCCCTCGCACCTGCTCGGGTTCCGGCGGCGCTACCCGCACGCCACCGAGGTCCGCCTGGTGCGCGACTACCGCTCGACCCCTCAGGTGGTCGCTCTGGCCAACGCGCTGCTCGCCCGGGGCGGTCCCGCCGCCGCCGGCGCCCGCCCGCTCGAGCTCGTGGCGCAGCGCCCCCCGGGCCCCGCCGTGCGCTACGTCGAGCACGCCGACGAGGCGGCCGAGGCCGACGCGGTCGCGAAGGAGGCCGCGCGGCTGATCGGCGGCGGCGCCCGGGCGAGCGAGATCGCCGTCCTCTTCCGCACCAACGGGCAGAGCGAGGCCTTCGAGCAGGCCCTCGCCGACGCCGGCGTCCCCTACGTGCTGCGGGGCGGGGAGCGGTTCTTCGAGCGCCGCGAGGTGCGCGAGGCCCACCTGCTGCTGCGCGGCGCCGCCCGGGCGGGCGAGGGGGAGGAGCCTGCGCCGGACGCCGCGCGCGCCGTGCTGTCGACCATGGGCTGGACGCCGGATCCACCGCGGGCGGGGGGCGCGGCCCGCGAGCGGTGGGACTCCTTGAGTGCCCTGGTGCGCCTCGGCGAGGAGCTCGCAGCGTCGCGCGGGGCCGCGTCCCTGCAGGACCTGGTGGCCGAGCTCGACGAGCGCGCGGCCGTGGCGCACGCGCCGACGGTCGAGGGCGTGACGCTCGCGTCGCTGCACGCCGCCAAGGGCCTGGAGTGGGACGTGGTGTTCCTCGTCGGCCTCGTGGAGGGGCTCGTGCCCATCTCCTTCGCCGAGACCGACGAGGAGGTGGCCGAGGAGCGACGGCTGCTGTACGTCGGGGTGACCCGTGCCCGGGAGCGGCTGATCCTGTCGTGGTCGCGTGCGCGCGGGCGCCGCCCGTCCCGCTTCCTCGACGGCCTCCGGCCCGGCGGCTCGGCTCCCGAGCGCTCGGGCCGTGGCGACCGGGACGGCCGGCGCGGCCGTGACAAGCGGGCGCTCGCGACCGTCTGCTCCGGCTGCGGGCAGCCGCTCTCCGGGGCCGCCGAGCGCAAGCTCGGCCGGTGCGGCGACTGCCCCGCGGCGTACGACGAGGAGCTGTTCGCCCGGCTGCGCGACTGGCGGCTGCGGTTGTCGAAGGAGCAGTCGATCCCCGCCTTCGTCGTCTTCACCGATGCGACGCTCGCCGCGATCGCGCAGGCGACGCCGCGCAGCACCGCGGAGCTCGCCCGGGTCCCGGGCGTCGGCGCGGCCAAGCTCGACCGCTACGGCGCGGACGTCCTGGCGCTCGTGCGCGGTGAAGAGCCCGCCGGACGTGCCGACGAAAAATAGGGTTGCTCTCGTATCACCGACCGCACTACGGTCTCTGACAACCGAGAGAAGGGGCTGCGACCGGCAGCCCCACGCCGTGGATGGAGGTGCGCTCGTCATGGAGAACATGAACGTGTTCGCGCCTTCCCTTGCGCGTGACGTCCTGCCGTTGACCGATGCCTTCTGGCGTCCCGGCACGTCTGTCTCGGTGTGCCCCGTTCTGCCGTCGCTCGCGCCTGCCTTCCCGGCCGACGTCTGCCCGGTGAACGACGCCGTCCGGGTCGCGGGTGTGGCTGCTGCTGCCGCGGTAGCCGTGCCGGCCGTCGTCGCTCCCGTCGCTGGCCTGCCGGTCGCCGTCATGCCGCTCGCCGTCATGCCGGTCGCGCAGGTGCCGTTCGCGGCAGCTGCCCGCCGTGCCGCCGTCGTGGCGCCGGCCGCGGCGAAGAAGCAGGCGCACACGTACGCCCGCCCCCGTGTCCACGGTTCCCGAGCCTGGAGCCCCCCGGTCTGACCAGACCGGCAGCCTCCAGGGCCGCGGAACCCGACACCGGGATCCGCGGCCCTTCTGTTTGTCCGAAGACCAACGCCCGAAGTTCAGATTGCCGAAGCAAGAATCCTGAAGGGGGTGGCATCCGTGCAGCTCATGGAGCTGACGGACTCCATAGAGGACGTCCTCGACGCGGTCCCGTGCCGCAGGGACGACCCGGAGCTCTTCTTCGCCGAGTCACCGGCGGACGTCGAGCTCGCGAAGGCGCTCTGCCGCGACTGCCCGGTCCGGGCCGCCTGCCTGGCCGGTGCGCTCGACCGGCAGGAGCCGTGGGGCGTCTGGGGCGGTGAGCTGTTCGTGCAGGGCGTCGTCGTCCCGCGCAAGCGGCCGCGCGGCCGCCCGCGCAAGAACCCCGTCGCAGCCTGACCCGCTCGCCCGACCATCCGATTCTATTTCGACGGAACGAGAAATGTTCACCTTCGCCCCCGCCCCCGCCCGACGCGCCTACCCCCAGCTCGACGACCGGAGCAACGCCATGTCACTTCTGCACGAAGCACTCGCGCGTGCGCAGTATTCGGAACGCCTGGACGAGGCCGAGCACGTACGCCGGCGGCTGCGTCACCTCGCAGCCGCCAAGGCCCGCCGGCGCGCCGAGCGCGCTGTCTCGCGGGCGCGCCGGTTGAGCGCGCTCGCCGACCTGCCCGGATAGCCACCGTCCCGGCAGCAGCAGGCTCCGGCCCGAAGGGCCGGGGACGGGGGCGGGGCGTCGCAGGCGCGCCCCGCCCGCACGACCAGGGCTCCGTGGCGTCGAAGCGACGGAGCCGGCGAGGGACGGAACGACGATGAGCAGACTGTTGGCGGTCTACGCCGCCCGTCGGGCCCTGGCCGCGGTGCTCGCGGCCCAGCCGCGGGCGAGGTCCCGACCGCGCCCCGGGGCGACCAGTCGCGGAGGGGTCAGCGCCGGGCGCGCGCCCGGGACGAGCCGAGGTACGCGACGACCAGCACGACCACGACCACAGCCAGGAGGACTGCGCCCGTGAGGGCGAGGAAGAGACCGACACTCACGGGGCCAGCCTAGCCGCCTCGGCGGGCGGGCAGCCGCGCTCGCGGGTGCGCGAGCAGGAGGCCGGTCAAGCGCTCTTGCGCGCAGCGGCCCTCTTCGCCGTGCCGGCCGACTTCGTGGCGGTCTTGGTCGCGGTCTTGGTCGCGGTCTTGGCCGCCGCCTTCTTGGCGGTCCCGGTCGTCGCCTTCTTCGCCGGCGTCTTCGCGGCCGACGAGCTCTTCGCCGCGACCTTCCTGGTGGGAGCCTTGCCCCCGTCCTCGGCGGCCTTGCGCGCCGGGGCCTTCTTCGCCGCGGCCCGCTTGCGCGCGGGCCGCTGCTCCGACGCGTCGGCCCCGCTGTCGGTCTCGCCGGCCGTCCCGTCATCGCCGGCGTCGTCGTCGTGCTGCGCCGCCCGCGCCGGGGCCGCGGCGCCGCCCGCCCGCTTGGCCTGTGCCGCCTCCACGCTCGCGCGCAGCGCCGCCATCAGGTCGACGACGGTTCCGCCGGTCTCCGGCTCCTCCTGCTCGTCCTGCAGCTCGCGCCCGCCGGTCTTGGCCGCGACGAGCTCCTCGAGCGCCGCGCGGTAGTCGTCGCTGAACGCCGAGGGGTCGAAGTCGTCGGAGAGCGTGGAGATGTAGGACTCGGCCATCGCGACCTCCTGGTCGCGGATCGAGACGTCCTCGTCGGGGGCGAACGGCTCGGCCCCGCGCACCTCGTCCGGCCACAGCATCGTCTGCACGAGCAGCGCCCCGTCGCGGGGCCGCATCACGGCGAGCGACTCGCGGTTGCGCAGGGCCACCTTGACCAACGCCGCTCGGCCGCTGCGCTCGAGCGCGTCGCGCAGCAGGACGTAGGGCTTGTTGCCGGGTCCGTCCGCGGCGATGTAGTACGGCTTGGACATGTAGACGCCGTCGATCTGCTCCAGCGGCACGAACTGCAGGACGTCGATCGTCCGCTTGGTCGGCAGCGGCAGGGCGGCGAAGTCCTCGTCGCTCAGCACGACCACGTCGCCGTCGGGCAACTCGAAGCCCTTGACGATGTCGCGGTAGGCGACCTCCTCGCCGTCGATGGAGCAGACCCGCTTGTACTTGATCCGGCCACCGTCAGCGTCGTGCACCTGGCGGAAGGAGATCCCCTTCTCCTCCGTCGCGGCGTAGAGCTTCACGGGTATCGACACCAGCCCGAAGGAGACCGTGCCCTTCCAGATGGCCTGCATGGCGATCAGTCTCCCCGAACGGGCGGCGTGTGGAAACAGGGCGCGCGGGCAGGTACGCCCTGGAGGAGGCCGTGCACGCGGCCCACGGCCACTCCCGTGCCAAGGGACGATAGTGCTGCGGCCCCGCGGGACGGCCCGCGGGAGAGGGGAGAGCGGTGGCGCCGACGAAGACCGGGGTCGAGGTCGAGGGGCGCCAGCTCGTGCTGACCAACCTCGACAAGGTCCTCTATCCCGAGGTGGGCTTCACCAAGGGCGAGGTCATCGACTACTACGCGCGGATCGCCCCGGTGTTGCTGCCCCACCTCGCGGCTCGGGCGCTGACGCGCAAGCGTTACCCCGACGGGGTGGAGAGCACCCCGTTCTTCGAGAAGAACGCGCCCCGCCACACCCCGGACTGGGTGCGCACCGTGGCGGTCCCGTCGCCGGGCAGCAGCAAGGACCGCGAGACGGTCGACTACGTCGTCGTGGAGGACCTGGCCACGCTCGTCTGGCTGGCCAACCTGGCCGCCCTCGAGCTGCACGTCCCGCAGTGGACCGTCGGGCCGCGCGGCGCGATCCACGACTCGGACCTGCTCGTGCTCGACCTCGACCCGGGGCCGCCCGCCACGGTCGTGGAGTGCTGCCGGGTCGCGCTGCTGCTGCGCGAGGTGCTCGCCCGCACCGAGTACGGCGGGCTGCGCGCCTGGGCGAAGACGAGCGGGTCCAAGGGGCTGCAGCTGTACGTCCCGATCGCCCCCCAGCCGGGAGAGCGGACCTCGGCCTTCGCGAAGAAGCTCGCCGAGTGCCTGGAGCGCGAGCACCCGGGCCTGATCGTGTCCCGGATGACCAAGGCGCTGCGCCCACGCAAGGTGCTGATCGACTGGAGCCAGAACAACGCGGCCAAGACGACGGTCGCGCCCTACTCGCTGCGCGCGCGGGAGGCCCCGACCGTCTCCACCCCGGTGACGTGGGACGAGGTCGAGGCGTGCGAGCGCCCCGAGGACCTGCGCTTCACGGCCGGCGAGGTGCTCGCGCGCGTGGAGGAGGTCGGCGACCTGTTCGCCCCGCTGCTCGAGCTGCGCCAGCGGCTGCCGGCGCCTCCGGGGTGAGACGGGCCGCCCAGGAGCCGCGCGGTCAGTCCGCGAAGCCCGGCAGCCAGCGGTCGAGCTCGGCCCGGAACGGCGCTTCCGTGCCCAGCTGGGACAGCACCCCGATGCCGCCCAGCCACACCCGGTGGATGAGCAGGTACGCCGGCGGCATGTTCAGCTTCAGCCCGACCGTGTAGCCCGGCTGGCGCGGGTCGTTGATCCGCGCGAACTGCTCGCGCATCCAGGCCCGGGTGAAACGGAACCGCTCCACGCTGGCCGGCTCGATGAACGGCGCGAGGTAGTCCAGCAGCGCGCCGGGGTCGATCGTGACCCCCGGCTTCACGAAGCCCTCCTCGCGCAGGCCCGCCAGCATCGTGTACGCCGCGCCATCCAGCGCGCGGCGCATGAGCGTCCCGATCGAGGGGGGCAGCCCTCCGGGCAGCCGGGCGACCGCACCGAAGTCCACCACTCCGAGCCGGCCGTCGGGGAGCACCCGGAAGTTGCCCGGGTGGGGGTCGGCGTGGAGCATCTGCACCCGCGCCGGCCCGGAGAAGAGGAAGCGGACGTAGAGCAGGCCGACCCGGTCCCGCTCGGGCTGGTCGCCGTCGGCGATGACCTGGGAGAGCGGGGTCCCCTCGAGCCACTCGGTGACCAGCACGCGGGCGGTGTTGGCGAGCACGGGCGGCACCGCGATCTCGGGGTCGCCGGCGTACGCCGCGGCGAACGCGCGCTGCGCCTCGGCCTCCAGCCCGTAGTCCAGCTCCTCGGCGACCCGGTCGCGCAGCTCGCGCAGCAGGGGCTTGACGTCCATCCCGGGCACGAGCGGGCCGAGGACCCGCCCGAGCCGGGTCAGCTGGTCCAGGTCCGCGCGCAGCGCCTGCTCCGAGCCGGGGTACTGCACCTTCACCGCCACCGCTCGCCCGTCGGACCAGCGCGCCCGGTGCACCTGCCCGATGGAGGCCGCCGCAGCCGGCACGTCCTCGAACTCGGGCAGCAGGGCCGCCCACCCGGGCCCGAGCTCGGCCGCGAGCACCTCCCGGACGCTGTCGGCCGGCATGGGCGGCGCGGCGTCCTGCAGCCGGGTGAGCGTCGACCGGTAGGGCGCGGCCACGTCCTCCGGCAACGCGGCCTCGAAGATCGACATGGCCTGGCCGAGCTTCATCGCCCCGCCCTTGAGGTCGCCCAGCACGCGGAAGACCTGCTCGGCCGTGCGGGCCTGCACGTCGGCCGAGACCTCGTCGGCCGGCCGGCCGCCGAGCCGCTTGCCCAGCCCCAGGGCCGTACGCCCCGCGAACCCGACGGGAAGGGCGGCGAGCCGGGCCGTCCGGGCAACTGCCTTGCGTGGGAGCTCGCTCACCCGTCCATCCTGACGCACGCGGGCGTCGGGCGCCCGTGCCCCGGCCCGGCCCGGCCCGAACCCGGGCACGCCCCGCAGATCGGGGCACCCCGGCGCAGGGGCCGGGTGGCCGCGTCGCTCACCGGGCCGCCTCCGTGCCGGGCTGCCACCCGCACCCGCAGGCCGGGTGCACCGACCAGGAACGGCGGCGGGTGCGGCCGGCGGGCAGCGCCGTCTCCAGGGCCCCGTCCCGGACGGCCGGGGCCTCGTCGCCGTCGAGGTAGGCCAGCGCCTGCAGGCAGGCGCTCGCCGCGGCCAGGGCGGCCAGCGCCACGTCGCAGCTGTCGACGGGTGGCGCCGCGGGCGCGGCGAGCTGCGCGGCGAGACGTGGCCACGCGGGGTCCCGGTCGGTGCGGTGCAGGTCCAGGCAGCGCAGGCAGGCCGACCGCCCGGGGAGCACGAGCGGGCCCACCACCGCGGTGGTCTCGCGCACGGCGACGAGCAGGTGCGGGACGCCGTCGCGGACCAGCGCCTCCACCAGGTGCGGGGCCGGGGACAGGGCCGGGGCGAGCACCGCGAGGTCAGGCAGCCGCATGCCCGGCGCGGGGGCGGCCCGCGTCGCCGGGTCCCCGGCGCGCCCGGCGGCGGGCCGGCGTCCCCGCGGGCCGGCGGGCTGGGACGGCGCGGCCGGGGGCGGGGCTGGGCGCGACGTCCACAGCGCCGCGGACTGCTCGGCCGCCGGCCCGCGCCGGTAGCCCAGCCGGGTCGGAGGGTGTCCGCCCGGGCTCAGGTCGCCGGGGCGTACCGGCCCGGCGTCCTCGACCTCGACCCGGCCGACACCCGCGGCGGCGAGCAGGGCGGCCACGCCGGCCCCGACCCGGCCCGCGCCGTGCACCCGGACGGTGCGCGCGAGCCGCGAGCGCAGCGCGCCCGCCCCGCCGTCCGAGGCTCGGCGCGCCAGCGAGAGCGCGGCCAGGTCCGGTGCCAGCCGCTCGCGGTCGAGCCCGGGCAGCTCGCGCAGCACCCGCCGGTCGGCCGCCGCGTCCTCCACCGCGCCGCTGTCGGTGAGCAGGGCCAGCAGCGCGCTCACGGTGGCGGGGTCGACCCCGTGGGACCGGGTCCCCTGCAGCAGCTCGTCCGTCTCGCGGGTGCCGTCCAGCGACTCGAGCAGGCGCGCGGCGGCCGGTGCCAGGCCGCCGACGACGACGGCGCGGTCGGCGTCCAGGCCCAGCTGGAGCGTCGCCGGGTCGCGCCAGAGACGACGGAGGGCGGGCTTGAGGGCTGGGCGCATGGGGCCTCCGGCGACGGCGAGTACGGCGGCAGCAGCCTGGCCGAGTCGGCCGGGGGGCGGGCCGCCCCGTCCACAGGCCGAGCTCTCGGCGACGGGCCGCGCCGGCGTCCCCAGGCGCGGCGTCGGCTGTCCTGCGGGCAGCGTCGGCTGTCCTGCGGGCAGCGCCGGCTGTCCTGCGGGCAGCGCCGGCGTGCCGCGGGCAGCGGCGCGGGCTCGGGCCGGGCACAAAGGCGCGGGGCCGCTCCCGGGTCGGGAACGGCCCCGCGTCGGGGCGAGCAGTGCGCTGCGCGTCAGGCCTTGCCGAGGATGCGGTTGAGCTTGGTGCCGCAGACCGGGCAGATGCCCTGGGCCATGCGGCGGCCGGAGTCGCTGACCTTCACCTCGCCGGTGAACTCCCGCTTCTCCTTGCACTTCACGCAGTACGCCTCGCCGCTGTAGCTCTCGGCCACGAGGATCTCCTTGTCGTCGGGGGGAGCCGGGCTGGGCCTGGGGAGGGGTTCCTCCCGGGCTCCGTCGCCCGGCGAAGGCTCCGAGCGGTGAGCCTATGCCAGGAGGCGCCGAACGCCGTGGATGCCACGGGCGGCGGGCGCGCCGGGGCACGGGCCGGGCCTGTGCACGCGCCTGGGGACGACGTGGGCGAAACCTGTGGACGGCGCTGGGGACAGCCACGGCGGAACCTCGTTGACCTGCACTGATGTCGGGCAGGACTTGTGGAGATCTGGCCGGTTGCGTGTTCTGCCCCACCCTGCGCAGGATCCGCGGTAGCGTCCGAACATGGAGGGGAGCGGGGCGCTGCCTGCGGAGGGTGACCCGTCCGCGAGACCCTCGCCCGCCCGTCCCGCCGCTGGCGCGCCCGCCACCGGCGCCCCGCACGTCGAGGTGCGGCGCAGCGCCCGCCGACGGCGCACCGTCTCGGCCTACCGCGACGGCGACACCGTCGTCGTGCTGGTCCCCGCCGGGCTGCCCGCGGCCCAGGAACGGCAGTGGGTCACCACGATGCTCCGGCGGTTGGAGCTGCAGGAGCGGCGACGGCGGCCGACCGACGAGACGCTGCTGGACCGGGCCGCCGAGCTCTCCCAGCGCTTCCTCGACGGGCGCGCGGTGCCGGCCACGGTCCGCTGGGTCGACAACCAGGGGAGCCGGTGGGGCTCGTGCACCCCGGCGGACGCCTCCATCCGGCTCAGCACCCGGCTGCAGGGCATGCCGGGGTGGGTCCTGGACTACGTCCTCCTGCACGAGCTCGCCCACCTGCTCGAGCCCGGTCACGGGCCGGCCTTCTGGGCGCTGCTGGAGGCATACCCGCGGACCGAGCGGGCGCGTGGCTTCCTCGAGGGTGTGGAGGCCGCCGGCGCGGCCGCCCCCGACGCCGTCGACGCAGGAGCGATCGCGGAGGGCGCGGCCTCGTCCGAGGTCGCCTGCGACTCCGATGTGGGGGAGTAGACGCCTTCGCACGGTGGGCCGGTCACCCGCCGTCGGTCGGTCAGGGGGTCGGCAGGAGCCGGGCCGCGTCCGCGCAGAGCGCCCGCACCGAGGCGTCCGTGCCCGCGGGCAGCCCGTCCAGCGGGAACCACCGCAGCTGCAGTGACTCCTCGCTCACCTGCTCCACCGCGCCCGGCGCGGCCAGTGCGAGGTACTGCACGTCCAGATGGGCCACCGAAGTGCCGGGGCCGGCGCACGGGACCAGATGGCGGTCGAGCCGGAGGGGGACCGGGCGCAGCACGAGCCCCGGAATGCCCGACTCCTCGGTCGCCTCGCGCAGAGCGGCCTGTGCGAGCGTCCGGTCGCCCGGCTCGCAGTGGCCGCCCAGCTGCAGCCACCGGCCCAGCTTGCGGTGCAGCGTCAGCAGCGCCCGCCCCGTGGACCGGTCGACCACGAGGGCGCTCGCCGTCAGGTGGCCGGCGAGGCAGTGGCGGCTCAGCCCGTCCGGGCGGGTGGCGAGGTGCGCGAGGTACGCCGCCCGCAGCGCCTCCTGCCCGGCGTCGGGAGCGGCCCAGCCGCGCAGGGCCGCGACGGCGTCGGCGTGCAGCACGTCGTCCGCGCCCGCCGCCGGCGTCGTCCCCGCGGATCCGGCCGCCGGGCCTTCCGCGGCCGGCATGCCGTGCGCCGTCACGGAGCGCGGTGCTCGGGCGGCTCCGGTCCCTCGTCCGACCCCTGGCCCGGGCCATCGTCCGGCCCCCGCCCGCTCCCCCCACCCGGTTCCGCGCCCGGCTCCGCACCGGGCGCGAGCAGGCCGGACAGGTCCAGGGCCTCGTCCTCGCCGGCCGCGGCGAACGCCTCCGGGGCGTCGAGGTCCGTCGAGCCGGGCAACAGGTCCGGATGGCCCCACACCGCATCGCGGCCCTCGATGCCGCGGGCCTGCGCGACCGCCTTCCACAGCGCGGCCGCGTCGCGCAGCCGGCGTGGGCGCAGCTCGAGCCCGACCAGGCTGGCGAACGTCTGCTCGGCCGGCCCGCCCGTCGCCCGCCGTCGCCGGACGGCCTCGCGCAGCGCGGGCGCGTTGCGCAGCGCCGGCTCCGCGGCCGCGGCGACGACCTCGTCCACCCAGCCCTCGACGAGGGCGAGCAGGGTCTCGAGCCGGGCGAGCGCGGCGGCCTGGGCCGGGGAGGGCTCGACGTCGAAGAGGCCGGAGCCCAGGGCCTCCTGCAGCGCCGAGGGGTCCGACGGGTCGAGCTGGGCGACGGCCTGCTCGATGCGGCTGGTGTCGATGGTGATCCCGGACGCGTACGCCTCGATCTCGCCGAAGAGCCGGGCGCGCAGCCACGGCACGTGGGCGAACAGCCGCTGGTGCGCGGCCTCGCGCAGGGCGAGGTAGAGGCGCACCTCCTCCTCGGGGACCTCGAGCCCGTCGGCGAACGCGGCCACGCCGGCGGGGAGCAGTGCGGCGCGCCCGTCGAGCAACGGCACCCCGACGTCGGTGGAGCCCACGACCTCGCCGGCGAGCGCGGCCAGCCCCTGCCCCACCTGGGCGCCGAACATCGACGCGCCCATGGCGCGCACCATGCCCGCGAGCGGCCCGGTGAGCTGGGCGCCCAGCGCCTCCGGGCTCATCCCGCCGGCCCCGGCCAGGTCGCCGAGGCCCTGCTGGGCCTGCTCGGCCAGGGTCTCGCCCATCGCGGCGACCACACGGGCGGCCACCGGCTCGACGAGCCCTCTCCAGCTGGGCAGCGTGTGCTCGACCCACTCGGCGCGGCTCCACGCCTGCGCCGGAGCGCCGGAGGCCGGCAGCGCCGTGGCCTGGTCCAGCCACAGGTCGGCCAGGCGGAGCGCCTGCTCCACCTGCTCGCGCTCGGCGGTGCCCACGGAGCGGTCCTTGCCGACCAGGCCGGCGCGGGCGACGTCGCGTGCCAGGTCCCAGTTGACCGGCCCGCCGGTCCACGAGAGCAGCTGGCCGAGGCGCTGCAGGGCCGCGCCCATGGATGCCGGGTCGCCCATGGCGCCGAGCAGCCCGAAGGGGTCCGAGGGGTCGGGCTGGCGGGCCGGGTCGTTGCCGCCGCCGGAGCCTGCGCCCCCGTCGCCGGAGCGCCCGGGCGGGCCGAAGCCGAAGGGGACGCCGCTCATCGCGAGGCCGGGCCGACGACGCCCGGACGGTCGCTTGGCAGGATGTGGGCGATGAACGCCGCGGCCTTGCTCATGGCCCCCACCGTATCCGCGGGGCCCGGCGCCGTGCGCCCCCGAGACGGGCAGACGTGACCGGCGGGGCGGCAGTTCGCCCAGGGCGCACCGCGGGCACGCGGCCGGGGCCGACCGTCGCGGTCACCGGCGCCGCTTCCGGGGTCGGCAGCCTGGTCACCGAGCTGCTCCTCGCCCGTCCGGACGTCGGCGCGGTGGTCGCGCTCGACGAGCGCCCGGGGGGTGCCGGGGACGCCGGCGGCGACGGCACCGCAGCCACGGACGGCACGACGGCTGCGGGCGGCGCCGCAGGCACTGCGGCGGCCGACTGGCGGCTCGTCGACGTCAGCAGCCCCTCCCTGCTCGGGGCGCTGACCGGCGTCGACGTCGTCGTCGCGCTGCAGCCGGAGCCCGTCGTGGCCGGGGAGGAGCCGGACGGCTCCGACGGCCGGCCACAGGCACCGCACCGCGACTACGCCCGCGCCGCCGCGGCCGTGCTCACGGCGGCGGCCGCGGCGGGCGTACGCCGGGTCGTGCTCGTCACGTCGGCGCTCGTCTACGGCGCCCTGCCGGACAACCCCGTGCCCCTCGACGAGGACGCGCCGCTGCGGGCGATGCCCGACTCGGCGACCGTGCGGGACCTGCTCGAGGTGGAGGCGCTCGCCGAGCGGTCCCGGGCGGCCCGGCCCTCGCTGGAGGTGACCGTCCTGCGCCCCGCGCCGCTCGTCGGGCCCGGGCTGGAGAGTGCCCTGACCCGCCACTTCGAGGCGCCGCGCCTGCTCGTCGTGCGCGGAACCCGCCCCCGCTGGCAGTTCTGCCACGTGGACGACCTGGCGTCGGCGCTCGTGCTGGCCGCGCTCGGCGCCGTGTCGGGTGCGGTCACGGTCGGGTGCGAGGGCTGGCTGGAGCAGGAGCGGGTCGAGCAGCTGTCCGGCATCCGGCGGATCGAGCTGCCCTCGACGCTGGCGTTCGGGACCGCGGAGCGGCTGCACCGGATCGGGGTGGTGCACGAGTCCGCGTCCGACCTGGCCTACGTCGTGCACCCCTGGGTCGTCCCGTCGACCCGGCTGCGGGCGGCGGGGTGGCGGCCGGCCTGGGACAACGAGACCGCGCTCGGCCAGCTGCTGGCACAGGCGGCCGAGGGCGCGGGCCGGCGGTCCGGGCGGCGGGACGCGACCATCGGGGCCGCCGGCGCGGCCGTCGCCGTCGTGGGCACGGCGGCACTGGTACGCCGCGCGCGGCGCAGGAGGCGTTGATGACCGAAGGCCCGCACTCCGTACCGGCCGCACCCGCCGCACCGCCGGCGCCGACCGCAGGCTCCGGGCCGGCGGGGGAGGTCCGCCTGGTCGCCGTGCGCGACACGGCGCTGTCCGTGGACGAGGTCCTCGCCGCGGTGGCCTCCCCGGGCGCCGGCGGCATCGTCACGTTCCTCGGGGCCGTCCGCGACACCGACGGCGGGCGCGCGGTCACCGGCCTCGGCTACTCCGCGCACCCCAGCGCCGAGCAGGCCCTGCGCGAGGTGGCGGCGGAGGCCGCCGCGGTCGAGGGGGTGCGCGCCGTCGCGGTCGTGCACCGGCAGGGCGACCTCGTCCTGGGCGACCTCGCCGTCGTCGCGGCGGTGGCGGCGGCCCACCGCCAGCAGGCCTTCGCGGCCTGCGCGCGGCTGATCGACGAGCTGAAGGCCCGGGCGCCGATCTGGAAGCACCAGCTCTTCGCCGACGGCGGGGAGGAGTGGGTCGGCTCGCCCTGAGCGGCTACGCGCCGGAACGCCGCTCACGGGGCACGTCGTTACCCTGGTCGTACGCCGGGGCAGCAGACCGTCGCGGTCCCCACCGTCGCGGCGCGAGGCCCAGAACCCGTTCAGGAGAGTTGCGAACGTGAACCAGCTCGCCTGGCTGGCGATCCCCGTGGTCGCGGTGGTGCTCGCGATCGCCTGGGTCGCCTGGGCGGGGCGCACCCGGCCGCCGGCCGACGCCCACGACACGGTCGAGGGCTATCGCCGGTTCACCGCGGCGCTGGACTCGGCCGCGCGGGCCGGCCGCGTCGAGGAGCAGGCCGGGCCGGACGACCAGCCCGAGGGGGGCCGCGCCCGATGAGGACGCGCCCGACCCGGGCCCGCGTCACCGACGATCGGCCTGCCCGGTGAGCCCCGACGACCGCCCGCAGGGGCAGCTTCCCGCGCCGGCGGGCGCGGAGCCGCAGGCGAGCAGCGGCCAGCCGCGGGCGATGGACGCCCACGGCCCGCAGGGCACCGGGCGGGGGGCGGCGGCGCGGCTGCTCGGCCTGGGCCGCCGGGCGACCACGCTCACGCTCGCAGCGGTCCTCGTCGTGCTGCTGACGGCGATCGCCGCGCTGCTGCCGGTGCCGTACGTCGTCCTCATGCCCGGCCCGACCAGCAACACCCTGGGCTCGGTCGAGGGGGCCGGCGAGGTCATCAGCGTCTCCGGTCGGCAGACGTACCCGACCTCCGGCCACCTGCAGCTGCTGACCGTGTCCGTCCGCGGGGGCCCTGGCAGCCGCATGGGCCTCTTCGACGCCGTGCGCGGCTGGCTCGACCCGGCGGACGCGGTCGTGCCGCGCGACAGCGTCTACCCCGAGGGCCAGACCCGCGAGCAGGCCCGCCAGATCAACGCCGAGGAGATGGCCGCGTCGCAGAGCAGCGCCACGACCGCGGCGCTGCACCACCTGCGCATCCCCATGGACGTGGTCGTGCAGGCGGTCGTCAAGGACGCGCCCGCCGAGGGCGTCGTGCGGGCCGGGGACGTGATCGTCGCCGTGGACGGCAAGGCGGTCGCCGACCCGCAGGCGGTCAGGGACGCGATCTCCGCGCACCAGCCGGGCGACCGGGTGTCGGTGACGGTCGAGCGGGGCGACAAGCAGCTGCGCCTGACCATGACGACGGCCGACGGGGGCAACGGGCGCGCCGTGATCGGGGTGACACCGTCGGCCCGGGTCCGCCCGCCGCTGAAGGTCGAGATCAAGCTCGAGGACGTCGGCGGCCCGAGCGCCGGGATGATGTTCGCCCTCGGGCTGATCGACAAGCTCACGCCCGGGGAGCTGACCGGCGGGGCCTTCGTGGCCGGCACCGGCACGATCTCCGAGGAGGGCGCGGTCGGCCCCATCGGCGGCATCAAGCAGAAGCTCGTCGGCGCGAAGCGGGCCGGCGCCAGCGTCTTCCTCGCCCCGGCGGACAACTGCGAGGAGACCCGCGGGGCGGTCCCGGACGGGCTGCGGGTGGTCAAGGTGGGCACGCTGACCGAGGCGGTCAGCGCGCTGGACACGCTGCGCGGCGGCGACGCCGAGCAGATCGCCGGGCTGCCCTCCTGCTCCTGACGGCCGGGCAGGGGCCGAAGGTCACTCGGCGAGGGTCGCGGCCAGCGCGTCGGCCAGCCCGGGCAGCAGGTCCGGCCCGCGCAGCACGGCCAGGTCGTCGTCGTGCGCGCGCATGCGCAGGGCGCACGAGCGCTCGCCGCCGCGCAGCACCCCGACCGCGACGCGCACCTCCTGCCGCTGCGGGTGCGCCGCCAGCCACTCCAGCGCCTCCTGCTCGTCGGCCGGCATCCCCTGCTCGGCCTCCGGGGGAAGCACGAGGCGCTCGACGACGAGGGCCGTCCCGGCGACGTCGGCGGGCCAGGCGATGCCGGCGAGCAGCTCCTCGAGCGTGGCGTGCTTCGGCAGCTCCTCCTGCTCCACGGGCGTGAGCGCGCCCGGAGCGGGGTCGCCCAGGGCGGCCGCGAGCGCGGGCTCACGGGCCAGCAGCGCGGCGGTGGGGACCAGGGCGTACAGCCGCGGCGGGCGGTCCCAGCCGGCTGCGGCCGCGTGCCGCTCGACCTCCGCGACGACCTCGGCGAGCGGCGTGGGGGGCGTGGGGGGCGGCGCCGGGCTCTCGACCATCGGCTCATCCTGGCACCCGCGGCCCCCAACCCGTAGGCCGGCGGGCGCCCTCCCGCCGCGCTGGGACGGGAACTCCGGCGTCCCTGGCGTAAGTTGAGCCGGAACAGGCGCCTGGCCGCAGGCCCGGCGAACCCCGACCTGCGACCCTAGGTGTTGCCTTCGTGAGCTTCTCGATGCCGCGTGACCCGGGGCGTACGCCCCGCCTTCCCCTGTCGCGACGCCGGGGGCGGGTGCTGCTGCCGACGCTGGCCATCCTGGCCGCGCTGGCGCTCGCCTTCGCCGTGTTCACGGCGTACTACACCGAGCTGCTCTGGTTCCGCTCGGTCGACGCCTCGGGCGTCTACAACCGACGCCTCGGCACGAGCATCGTGCTCTTCGTCGTCTTCGGCGCGCTCATGTCCGGCGCGGTGCTGCTCAACGCCGTGCTGGCCCACCGTGCGCGGCCGTCGTACGTCGCGACCTCCCAGGAGCAGCAGAGCCTGGACCGCTACCGGATGGGCATCGAGCCCTACCGCCGCCCGCTCGTCGTCGGGCTGTCGGTGCTGCTGGGCCTGCTCGCCGGCGGGGCGGCCGCCGGGGAGTGGAAGACGTTCATGCTGTGGCGCTACGGAGGGTCGTTCGGCACCTCCGACCCGCAGTTCGGGATGGACGTCTCGTTCTTCACCTTCGACCTGCCGTGGTACCGGTTCCTGCTCGGCTTCGGGTTCGCACTGACGTTCATCAGCCTGCTCGTCTCCGTCGCGGTGCTCTACCTCTACGGCGCGATCCGGCTGCAGGGCGTCGGTGACCGCACGACGACCGGCGCGCGGGTCCACGTGAGCGTGCTGCTCGGCGTGTTCGTGCTGCTCAAGGCGGTCGCCTACTTCCTCGACCGCTACTCGCTGGAGATCCGCGACGCCCGGGTCGGGCGGGCCGAGCTCACCGGCATGACCTACACGGACATCAACGCGCTGCTGCCGGCCAAGACGATCCTCGCCTGGGTGGCCGTGATCTGCGCGGTGCTCTGCTTCGCCAACATCGCCCGGCGGACCTGGGTGCTGCCCGGCCTCGGCGTCGGCACGCTCGTCATCGCGGCCGTCCTCATCGGCGGCCTGGTCCCGGCGCTGTTCCAGCAGTTCCGGGTGAAGCCGAGCGAGGCCGACCGGGAGGCCGCGCAGATCGAGCGCAACATCGCCCAGACCCGGCAGGCCTACCAGCTCGAGGACGTCGACCGGACCCCGTTCAACGCCACCGCCGGGGCGCAGGTCCCGCAGGACTCGCCGACCGTGGAGAACGCCCGGCTGATCGACCCGCTGGTCGTCTCGGACACGTTCACCGCCCGCGAGCAGGACAAGGCGTGGTACGAGTTCGCCAGCCCGCTGGACGTCGACCGCTACGACATCGACGGCGAGCAGGTCGAGACCGTCGTCGCCGTGCGCGAGATCGACACCTCCAAGCTCGACGCGGGGCAGCGCAACTGGACCAACGAGCGGACCGTCTACACCCACGGCTACGGGTTCGTGGCGGCACCCAGCGACACGCCCACGACCAACGGCGAGCCCGCCTTCCTGCGCTCCGGGGCACTGCAGATCGACGAGCCGCGGGTCTACTTCGGGGAGAAGTCCCCGACGTACTCCATCGTCGGCGCACCGGAGGGCAGCGCGCCCTACGAGGTCGACAACCCGGAGGACGACCGGTCGCGCAACACCTACGCCGGCGGCGGCGGCGTGAGCATCGGCTCGTTCCTCAACCGGTCGATGTACGCCCTGAAGTACCGCGACACCAACCTGCTGCTGTCGAACCGGGTCAACTCAGAGTCCCGGATCCTGTACGACCGGCAGCCGCGCCACCGGGTGGAGAAGGTCGCGCCGTGGCTGACGGTGGACGGCAACCCCTACCCCGCGATCGTCAACGGCAAGATTATGTGGATCCTCGACGGCTACACGACGTCGAACTCCTACCCGTACTCCACGCGCACCGAGCTGGGCAGCGCGACGGCCGACATCCTCAACGCGACCGAGGCCACCGTCGTCGCGCGCCAGAGCGACCAGCGGGTGAACTACATCCGCAACTCGGTGAAGGCGACGGTCGACGCCTACACCGGCGAGGTCAACCTCTACGCCTGGGACGAGGACGACCCCATCCTCAAGGCCTGGCGGAGCGCCTTCCCCGGCACCGTGCAGGACCGGGACGCGCTCGGCGAGGTCGAGGGGCTGCTCGACCACATCCGCTACCCGGAGGACCTGTTCAAGGTCCAGCGGGAGCTGTACTCGCGCTACCACGTCGACGACCCGCGCACGTTCTTCAGCAGCACGGACTTCTGGCGCATCCCGCAGGACCCGACGCGCAACGTCGACAACGAGGTCCAGCCGCCGTACTACCTGACGCTGCAGACCGGCGACATGCCCGACGAGGCCTTCTCGCTGACGACGACGTTCGTGCCGATCGGCCGCCGGGACAACCTGACCGCCTTCATGACGGTCAACAGCGACCCGAACTCCGACGAGTACGGCAAGATCCGCGTCCTCGCGGTGCCGTCGACCTCCGGGCAGATCAACGGCCCGCAGCTGGCGCAGAACGCGTTGACCTCGAACCAGCAGATCGCCGAGCGCATCACCCTGCTGCAAGGGCGCGGCGGCTCCTCCCGGGTGGAGTACGGCAACCTGCTGACGCTCCCGGTCGGGTCGGGGGACAACGCGGGCTTCGTCTACGTGGAGCCGGTGTACGTGCGGGCGAGCACCGGGACGACGTACCCGCTGCTGCAGATCGTGCTGGCCTCCGACGGCACCCGCAACGTCTACGCGAGCACGCTCGACGACGCGCTGGCACAGCTGGAGCGGCTTCGCCAGGGGAGCGGGGGTGCCACCCCGCCGACCACGACGCCGCCGACCGAGGAGACGCCCGCACCGGGGGCGACGACGCCGCCGCCCACGACCGGCGGTGGAGGCACCACGCTCGAGGAGGCGCTGCTCGACGCGCAGGAGGCGTACCAGGCCGGCCAGGAGGCGCTGCAGCGCGGCGACTTCACGGCCTACGGGCAGGCGCAGCAGCGGCTGAAGGACGCTCTCGACCGGGCGACCGCGGCGTCGAACCGTAGGGGGGCGAGCGGTGGGGCGGCCGACGGCGGCGCCGCCACCCCGTCGGCGTCACCCACGGCCGCGGCCTCCCCGGCTGCCGCTCCGACGCCGGGCAGCACGGCGGCGCCCCGGTAGGTCACCTGGATTTGGCCTGCCGGCTACGGGCACGTATGCTGGCAGAGCCGACGCGGGGTGGAGCAGCTCGGTAGCTCGCTGGGCTCATAACCCAGAGGTCGCAGGTTCAAATCCTGCCCCCGCTACCAGTGCAAGTCCGTCAGAGCCTCGGCCCTCGCGAGAGGGCCGGGGCTCTTTCGCTGTCCGGGCATGTCTCTCCCCCGTCGCCCTTCGCGGTCGAGTGCGGGCGGCAGGCCGGACGCGAGGGGCCTGTCCGGCGCGGCCCCGCTGCGCGGGTCGGGTATCCTGGTCTCACCGACGCGGGGTGGAGCAGCTCGGTAGCTCGCTGGGCTCAT
>NZ_JAANNO010000004.1:328783-351985 GCF_011250645.1 Motilibacter aurantiacus | reverse complement strand
AGCCGTACTCCCAGCCGAACGCGGAGCGCACCGCGTCGAGGACGGCCCGCTCGGCCTCGCCGGGCGCCGAGACCGCGTCCAGCGCGTCGATGACGGCGCCGAGGGCCGCGACGTCGTCGGAGGCAGTGGCGGAGGTGATGGCGGCAGCGGGGCGCCGGCGCTCGAACACGGGTGGCTCCTGGGAGGTCTCCGGCGTGCAGCGGACCGCTGGGACGGGTGCAGCACCGCTGTGGGTTGCAGGTCTCATCGGTGCCAGGGCAGGCCGGTTGAGCAATACGCGACCGATTTACGAGCACACCCCGGGCGACGTCGAAAAGCAGTTGTGTCTTTGAATCGTTGCCGCAATACATTGAATTGTTGCTCGGTCCCGGGCGCGACGGCAGGCGCGAGCCCTCCGCAGGCGTCGGCCGCGGGCGAGCGGGAAGGGGGGCCGGCGTCAGCACCCCGTCCGAGGAGGACCCATGACCGACCGCACTGTCGAGACCAGCGCCGAGGCCGCGACGACCAGTGACGCCGACCCCGGCGAGGGCATGGGCCTGGCCACTCCGGCAGCCCGTGCCCAGGGCGGTGCCGGCGACGCCGGTGACATGCGCGTCCAGGGCGACGAGCGGGCCGCGGCCACGGACCCCGCCGCGGAGATCGCCGAGGGGGACACCGAGGGCGAGCGCAGCGTCAACGCCGCGGCGCAGAACCGGCAGGCCTGACGACCCGACCCGCGCCGGGAGCCGGGCGGGTCAGGGCTGCCGGGTCGGCGACTGCGGGTTGCGGAAGAACGACCACATGAGGTCGTTCGCGTCGATCTCCTGCGTCACCGGCCCGAGCCCCGCCGGGAACGCCGCTGGGTCCCCGCCGGGCCAGGTGTGACCGCTGCCCGCGACGACGTACAGGTGAGCCTGGGCGTTCGTGCGGCAGGAGGAGAAGGCCACCCGCGAGACACTGCCGGTGACCTGCGTGGTGGTCGGGCCGCGACGGCAGGAGTTGAGCTCTGCCCAGCGCTGCGTCGCCGCGAGCGTTCCGTAGCCCCAGTACGCCGCGCCGCCACCGCCGAACGGGTTCACCGGGTCGGCGGTGCCGGCGAAGGTGATGACCGGGACGGGGCGGTCCGGGCGGCACGTGGCCGGGTCGGGGGCGAAGCCGGCGCCGGTGCGTGCCGGCGCTCCCGCTCGCAGGCCCGCCACTGGCGCGATGCCGGCCAGCAGCCCCGGGCCGTCGCAGGCGTACTGGGAGATCATCCGGCCGCCGCCGGAGTAGCCGGAGGCGAAGACCTGCTTGGGATCGATGCACAGCGTGGTCGTCAGCGTGGTGATGAGGTCGGTGAGGAACTGCTGGTCGTCGGGGGCGCCGGGGGGCGCCGCGGTGACGTAGGGGATGTTCCAGCTCCAGTTGGCCCCGGACGGGATCCCGCCCTGCGGCGCGACGGCGATGAAGCCGTGTCGCTCGGCGGCCTGCTCCGTGCGGCTGCGCGCCAGCTGCTCGACCGGGTTGCTGTTGCTGCCGTGCAGGTTGAGCACCAGGCCGAGCCGCTTCTTGCCGGTGTACGCGGCCGGCACGTAGACGACGGACGTCCGCTCGGTTCCACCCGAGGTCAGCTGCACCGTGGCGCGGCCCTGCCGGTCCACCCCGTCGCACCCGGGCCGCTTGTGCGACGCGTCGGCGGCCGGGGCCACAGCGAGCGACGTGGCGCCGAGGCCTGCTGCCAGTGTCGTCGCGAGCCTGCGTCGGATGCTCATGGCTGCCTCCCTGCCGTACGCGCCCCGTTGCGCGTTGGGGAATGGAAGCGGTCCCCGCCAGCGCCCGTCAAGCCGGGCTTGTGCCGCCGAGGGCTTCTCGAGCCGGGGACGGCGGCGTCGCGGCGGTTCACGTCCCGTCACGCGCGCACCGGTCGCTCCGAGGTCTCGTGCTGCCGAGTAGGCCACCTGCGGAGTTGCCGACGGCGAGCTGACCGCCTCGCACGTGCCGCTGAAGAAGTACTCGGCCCAGGTTCTCGGCATGTTCTGCCGCTGGCTCACGACCGGCCTTCCGTGAGCGCCCTGCATGCGCATTCCTTTCGCCCCGGGGGGGCGACCGTCATCACGGCCATGGTGGCCGCCCGGACGCGCAACCGTGGTGGCACGGCAGGAGGCCGCGTGGCGGGCGACCGCAGGCCCACCCGCGAGCAGGCCCTCAGCGCAGCGGCTGACGCAGGAGCCCCGGCAGGTGGACCTCGGGGGCGGACGCCGTCCCTCAGGCCCCTGCAGCTCGGCCATGCCTTGGCGCGGTACTGCGTGAGGAGCAGGTGCCGATCATTGGATGCTCGAAGCTACCGTGCGGGGGAATTCCGCCTGATGCCCGGAGTGTCCGCACCACATTCCGACGCGGGACCTTGTTCGGCGTGCATGGAACTGATCGGAGACCGGTAGTCATCGTGCAGGCCCGCACGGGGGCGAGGGCAACGGGGGCGACAGCGCTTGCACAGCGGCGCGCCCGGCCCGATCAGGACCGAGCTGGAGGAACGCTGTGAGCAGAGCTGCTGGACAGACGGACACCCCTGACGCGACCGACCGCGGACGACCGCGGCTGGGGCGTCGGGTCGTCGGGGCCGGGACGGCGCTGACGCTCGTCGTGGGCGCCGGCGGCGTCTACGCGTACTCGGCGCTGGCGGCCGGCGGGCCGCAGCCGGAGGCGGTCCTGCCGGCGGGTGCCATCGCGTACGCGAAGGTCGACCTCGACCCGACAGCGGCGCAGAAGATCGCAGCCATGCGGCTCGCCCGCAAGGCGGACATGCTGCGCAGCGCGGCCCCGGGCGGCCTCGACGGGGTGAAGGAGACGACGATCTCCGCCGTCGCCGAGGAGAGCGGGCTCGGGCTGAGCGAGGCCGACATCTCCGCATGGGCCGGCGACCGGGCCGCGTACGCGGTCTATGCCGCCCCGCCGACGGTGCAGGACGAGGACGGCGTCGACGTCGTGGTCGCCATCGCGACGACGAACAATCCCGCAGCCCGGGTCGCGCTGGACAAGGTGAAGGCGGCCGAGGGGACGGCGTACACGATCAAGGGCGGGTTCGTCCTGCTGTCGGAGGACCAGCCGAGCTTGGACCGGGTGCTTGCCCTGCCCGGCGCGTTGGGCAAGGACCGACAGGTCACGGCGGACCTGGATGCCTTGAACTCCGGGGACCGGGTGGCGGAGATGTGGGTCGATCTCGACGCCGTCCTGGAGACCGAGACCGCCGGCACCGCCATGACCTCGCTTGTCGCGCGGGCCGGGCTCGAGGGCAGCGCGGGTGAAGCGGCTCGTGCGGCCCTGACGCCTGCGGTCAGGGGCGGCACGCGGCTCTCGGGCGAGACCGCCACCAGCCTCGTGCGACGCGCCGCAGCGGGGGGCGAGCTGCCGAGGCGCTACGGCCGGATGGTCGGCGCAATTCACCTGAACGCGAGCTACATCGAGGTCAAGACGCGGATGCTGGGGGTCCCGGTCAGCGGGATCGGCACGGCGGGCAGCGACCTGATCCGGGCGCTCCCGAGCGGTATCTACGGTGCGTTCGGCATCACCGGCTACGGCGCGTCCCTGGCCGACGCGTGGGCAACCCTGCCGCCCGCGCAAAAGCGGGAGCTGCGCGCGGTCGGCATCGGCTCGGCCGCCGACTTCCGGGCGCTCGCCGGCCGCGACCTCGCGATCGCTGTGGGTCGAGGCAGCAGCGAGCAGGTATCGGGGGAGCTGCGCGTTCGTTCGTCCACACCGGACCGGACACGGGCGCTCTGGCAGCGGCTCGTGACCGAGGCCGAGGCGGGCGAGGACGTCTCGGTCCGTCGTGACGGGGACGTGGTGACGGTCGCGGTCGGCACGTTGCAGGCGAACCGGTCGCTGCTGGCGTACTCGCCGGTCTACCAGCAGGCGGTGCCGGACGCGTCGCGCAGCGGGTACACGCTCTTCGTCGACCTCGCTCGCGCCTTCGAGGCGGCAGATGTGGACACCGGCCTCTGGCGCGGCCTGCAGGCCGCCGGCGTCACCATGCAGGAGGACGGCACCATGCGCGTCAGGCTCACGGTGCGCTGACGCCCGGCGGCCCTGAGGCCGCCACGATGCGGGAAGGCTCCCGGGCACGCCCGGGAGCCTTCGCGTTCTCCCTGGCCCCTGCTCGACCGCACCTTCTGCACGTGCAGCGCCCGCTCGGGTTTGACGTTCAACCTCCCGCGGCTCGCGAGGCGCCGGTACCCGATGCGAGCGCAGCTGCGCGCTGAGACGTGGCTGCGCTGCAGCAGCCTGATGCACCCGGAAGCCGCCGGGTGCCGACGCCCGCACGCGCGTCACCGAAGGACCGGCCCAATCGGCGGGAGCCGAGCCACGAGCACCCCCGCCGCAGACCCACGGAACGGCTCGCTGGATTGCGCCGCGGGGTAAGTGGGTCATAGCGCCGCCTGAAACCGACCTCGTGCGCGCCATCTCCCGGAGGCGTCAACCGAGTGGAAGGTCGGCTGACTCCTCCAACTTCGGCAGTCCAGTTCGCGACGTACCCGTCCGGCTTTCCATCGGCGCTCGATCCAGGCGTCGTACGCCTCCGCGTGGAATGCGGCCCCCGTGTCATCGCGCCCTGCTTCGTCGTCTTCCTCGATGCGCCGGGTGCCTCGCCTGGAGTGGGCGAGGCACCCGGTGCAACGGATGTGGTCAGACCCCGGCGAGGCAGCCTGCGGTGCAGTTGATCGCCTTCGCTCGCCACGAGGTCGATCCCACTGCTCGGCCGACGGCCAGGCCGTCCCGGGCGTCGAAGTTGAAGTGGACGCCGAGCCACACCCGGCTGCGGGCGTTCTCCTCGGCGGCCTGGGTGAAGCTGGTGAAGGCGCGCGTCGTGCCCGGGGGGACGTTCGGGTCGCTGGTCGTGGCCGTGAAGGTGAAGCTGGCAGCGCCGTTGAACGAGCGGTCCATCATCGCCTGCCAGGCCCCGGCGAAGCCGGAGTGGCCCGAGGTCCAGGCCGGGAAGCAGGGGCTGAAGTGGATCCCGGTCGTGTCGCGGGACAGCGGCTTCCAGCCGATCGCCGCGGGGTGGTTGATCGCAGTGACGGGCCGCCAGATGTCGAGCGGGCCGAGGAACTTGGTGTCCCAGACCGCGATCGCGGCGTCGGCCAGAGCGATCGAGACACTGGCCAGCAGATGGGACTGGCCGAGCTCGTCGCCGCTGTACACCGGATGCGTCGGCGCGACGTCGGCGGTGATGTCGAGCAGCTGGCCAGGCGGTGTGGTGGTACCGGCCAGGTCGTTCGCCCAGAAGAACGCGGCCTGGGTCTGGTCGATCGTGCGCTCGGTGCTGTCGTACGCGCCGAGGCGTCGGACCTCGTCGAGGTCCGCGGCGTACTCGGCGCTACCGAGCAGCTGGGAGTAGCTCGTCGCGTTGGCCGGGTACGCCGGGCGCGCCGGCTTGACCGAGAACGGGGTCACGTTTCCCCAGTTCGGGGTGGCGATGTCGCTCTGGACCTGGCAGCCCTTGGGCCGCTGGCCCGCAGGGTTCGGCGCCTCGTTGGTGAACTGCCAAGCGCCGGGGACGCCGTCGAAGGTGTACGGGGTGGTGTTGCTGGACCCGTCGTTGGCGCGCCGTGCGAGCATGGCCGTCACCACCCGGGAGGCCAGGCTGGACGCCTCCGGCTGGGTTGCGGTCCCGACGCGCTGGGCGTACCAGGCCTGCACATAGCTCGCCCTGTTGCTCGGAAGCGCCGCGAGCAGGAGGTCGCGGGCCGCCATCGACGTCGCGAGATCGGTGTCGACGCTGGCCGTAGTCGCGAACGGCGCGGTCTGGCCGCTGGGGCCGACGTACGCCGCGTCCCCGCCGAGGTACCCGCCGTACTGCAGCCCGCGTCCGCCCGTGCTCGCCCACCGGGCCGAGTTCAGGATCTCGAAGATGGCGATGTGCATCATGGCCGCAGCGCGCGTGGCCACCGTCGGCTCGATGCCGGTGAGAGGTGGCAGCGGCGTCGCCTGACCGGTCACCGGCGTCTGCTTGAAGGTTTCCAGGAGCGCATTGTTCCAGTACTGCGGCGCATTCTGCGAGGCGCTCAGTGGCGGGTCAGCGGACGCCGCCGGCGCCGCGGACACGGCCGTGACCGACATACAGGTCGCGGCCAAAGCAAGGACAACTTCACGACTTCGGGCACGCCAAATACGGATCTGCAAGAGCCCCCCCAGGTCGACGCCTTCCACGCGGAAGGCGGCCTTGATGTGATGACGTCCGGACCATATTGCGTCGCGCAGAGTGCTGTCCAGGGCCCAATTTCTCGCAGGTCGCTGACAGACTGGGCTCTCGGGTGGCCCCTTGACCAAAGGTGCTGCGGTGCGCTAGCCGCGAATCTCCAGTCGTACAACTAAAGTGCATGTGTCGTCCCTCCTGTGGTCTGCCTGACGTAGGGGCCGGCGCTTTCGCCCTGCTACTGCTCGCGACAGCGGAAGGGGTCGGCGTGTTGTGGGCGATCCCCTCGTTCCCGTCGTGGCAGATGTCCCTCAACCTCTCGTCCAAAAGGGGGCAATACGTCGTTAGACAGCCGAGAAGCGTGCATCCTGGAAAGGCTCGTCGAGCTTTGCGAACGGGACCGGCGTAGTGCCGAGTTGTCGATGCTGCCGCCGTGCCCAGCGGTCAGGGTGGCCTCAACGAGCTGACGGGCCGGCCCGGTCGCCTTCGGGGCCCGTGCGCGCGCCCGGCCCGGGGGCGGCCGCCTCTGGGGCGAGCACTCGGTTCAGGAGCTCGTGCGGACCATGGGCGAGGGCGGGGGCCACGGGGCAGCAAGCGGAGGAGCGGACGCCCGCTGGCTCGTCGGGCTCGGGTTGCCGCCACTGCGTCGTGCGAGGCGGGAGCAGCAGTGCCCGCCCTGCCTGGTCACGGGCGCCCTCGTACACCGCGCAGGCCGGTAGGCGTGCCTCTGCGTTCGCGTCGCCCGAGGCGCGTCGGTGACGGGCAGGAGCCGCCGCCGGTCGACCAGGACCCCCCCGGTTCATGCTGCCGGGTGTGTGGATGCTCGGCCTAGCGGCTGTCCACATGACCTGAGGCTGTCCCGCAAGCGGGACGGCGCGAGGGAGAGCGTCAGGTGAGGGACCCCGGCGTCGCTTCTCCGCCTGGGCGGTGTCCTCGGATCCCTGTCCGAGCAGGCCGCTCACCCGCGAAGGCACACCGGATCAACCGCGCGCAGCCTCCGGCGCGTACAGCTCCTCGATCTCCTTGGCGAACTCGCCCGTCACCACAGTGCGCTTCACCTTCAGTGAAGGTGTCAGCTGCCCGCCCTCGACCGTGAAGTCGCAGTCCAGGATCGCGAACCGCCGGATCGACTCGGCCCGCGAGACCGCGGTGTTCGCCGCGTCCACGGCGTTCTGCACCTCCGCGCGCACGTCGGGGTCGTGCGCCGCCTCGGCGACGGTCATCGACGGCTTCCCGCGCGCCGCGAGCCAAGGGACGAGCGCCTCGGCGTCGAGCGTGACCAGAGCGGCGATGTAGGCCCGCTTGTCCCCGACCACCATGCACTGGCTGACGAGCGCCGCAGCCCGCAGCCGGTCCTCGAGCGTCGCGGGGGAGACGTTCTTGCCACCTGCGGTGACGATCATCTCCTTCTTGCGGCCGGTCACCCGGAGGAAGCCCTCCGCGTCCAGCTCACCGAGGTCGCCGGTGCGGAACCAGCCGTCGTCGGTCATCGCGTCGCCGTCGGCGTTGCCGGCGTAGCCGCCGAAGACGACGCCGCCACGGACGAGGATCTCGCCGTCGGGCTCGATCCGGACCGCGTTGCCCGGCAGCGGCGGGCCGACCGTCCCCATCCTCAGCTTGGAGGGGGTGTTGACGCAGACCGCGGCGGTGGACTCGGTCAGGCCGTAGCCCTCGAGCACGACGAGGCCCAGACCGCGGAAGAAGTGGCCGAGCCGCTCGCCCAGCGGCGCGCCGCCGCAGATCGCGTACGTCACCCGGCCGCCCAGGGCGGCACGCAGCTTGCCGTAGACCAGCGTGTCGAAGACCGCGTGCTTGAGCCGCAGCTGCAGCGGCGGCTTCCCGCTGTCGAGCGCCTTGCTGTAGGCCACCGCCGTGGCCGACGCCGCACGGAAGACCTTGCCCTTGCCGGAGGCATCGGCCTTCTGCTCGGCGCCGTTGTAGACCTTCTCGAACACTCGGGGCACCGCGAGGAGGAACGTCGGCTTGTACGACGCCAGGTCCGGCAGCAGGTTCTTCACGTCGGCGGAGTGGGCCAGCTTGATGTCCCCGCCGATGCAGATCAGCTGGAACGCGCGGGCGAGGACGTGGGCCAGCGGCAGGAAGAGCAGGCTCGCGGCGTCCGGCTTGCCGAAGACCTCGGGAACCCCGGCGAGCGCGCCGCGTACTTCGGCGAGGAAGTTGCCGTGGGACAGCTTGCAGCCCTTCGGGCGGCCGGTCGTCCCGGACGTGTAGATCAGGGTCGCGAGCGACGCGGTGCCCAGTCCGGCGCGGCGCTCCTCGACCACGGAGCCCGGCAGGTGGGCGCCGTCGCGCGTGAGCGCGTCGAGCGCGCCGTCCTCGATCCGCCACACGTGCTGCAGCGCGGGCAGCTCCTCGGCCTCCTTGACGAGCGCGGCGTGGTCCGCGGTCTCCACGACGATGCCGACGGCGCGGGAGTCCGCGAGGATCCACTCGACCTGCTCGGCGGAGGAGGTCTCGTAGACCGGGACGGAGACACAGCCCGCGGCCCAGATCGCGAAGTCGACGACCGTCCACTCGTAGCGGGTGTGCGACATGATCCCGACCCGGTCGCCCGGCGCGAGCCCGGCGGCGATCAGCCCCTTGGCGACCCCGATGACCTCGTCGCGGAACTGCGCCGCCGTCACGTCGACCCAGCGGCCGTCGAGCTTCCGGCTGAGCATGGGGGCGTCCGGGGCGGTGGCCGCCTTGTCCCACACGAGGCCGGTCAGGTCGTCGTCGGCGGGCACGGCGGGCAGCCGTGGCGCGTGGAACTCAGATGCGGGCGCCATTGCCACTTCGCCTCCTGTTGCCGCTTTCCGTCCGAAGATACTGTGCGATCACGTCGCCCGACGGGAACCGGCCCAGCTGCGTCGTGCCTTCTGCGGCCGCGCGCCCGCTCAGGTACGCCGCGGAGCCGGCCGATAGCAGCGGCGTGACGACCGCGTACGCCCGCTGCGCCGCGTGCAGGGCAGTGCTCGCCCCGGGCGCGGACTGGTGCTCCCAGTGCTTCGTCGACGTGCGCGCCACCGTCCCGCCCGAGGCGCCGTCCGTCCCTGCCCGCAGCGCCGCAGCCCCCAGGCCCTCGGCTGCGCCCGTGCCCGACGACGCGCTGGCCACCCTGCGCGCGCTCGACGCCGCCGACCCGGTCGCGCTGCTCGGCTCCCGGCTCGTCGAGCCCCGCCTCAAGCTCGGCGCCGTCGTCGGCGGCGGCCTCGCCCTCGCCTGCCTGCTCGTCCTCGCGCTGACGTTGTTGGGTGCCGTCGTCGGCTGACCGAGTAGTCTCGCGCGGAGCCGTCGCTGGGAGGGTTGCGCGCGTGTCGGACCAGACCGAGTCCAGCATCGGGATCGACGCCCCTGCCCACGTCGTGATGGACGTGATCGCGGACCTCGAGGCCTACCCGGAGTGGAACGAGGAGTTCTCCCGGGTCGAGGTGCTCGCGGTCGGCGACGACGCCGACCAGCGGCCGCTCGAGGCCCGCGTCGTGCTCGACTCGAACCCGATCCGCGACACCCTCCTGCTCGACTACGAGTGGGACGGCGACAGCGAGGTCCGGTGGACGCTCGCCGAGGAGGCGCAGCTGCTGCGCCGGCTCGACGGGTCCTACGTCCTGGTCGACAACGGCGACGGGACCACCCAGGTCGTCTACCGCCTGGCGGTGGACCTCAAGATGCCGATGATCGGGATGCTCAAGCGGAAGGCCGAGAAGGTCGTCATCGAGCGCGCCCTGCGCGGGCTGAAGAAGCGGGTGGAGTCCTGATGTCAGCGTCCCCCGGCCCGGACAGCCCGCTCGGGCCTGACGCGGCCCGCCTCCTCGACGCCCTGATCGGATGGGCGCGCACGGCGGCCGACGAGCTCGAGGGCAGGATCGCGACCGGTACGCCCGAGTGCGCCATGTGCCCGTTGTGCCGCGCCATCGCGGCGCTGCGCACGACGGCGCCGGCCGGCACGCCCGACAAGGGGTCTCCCATCGCCTCCGTCGCCTCGGCTGCCGCGGCCGCCGCCGCCTCCGCCGCGGCCCAGTACGCCACGCAGTACGCCGCCGAGCAGGCCGCGCGCGCCGCCGCCGAGCAGGCGGGCCGGGCCGCGGCTGAGCAGGCGGCGCGGGCCGCGGCCGCGGCCTCCGCGGCGGCGGAGCGGGTGCATCCCGGGGTCCAGCAGGCGGTCGACTCGGTCGCCAGCGCTGGAGCCTCGATGCTCGCCGCGCTCCGGCAGGCGCTCGCCGCGGACGAGCAGCCGGGGGAGACCCCCGGGCGACGCGCCCCGGAGGGGGACCGCAAGGATCTGCGCACCGCCAAGGACGATGAGGGAGAGACGTGGGACTGACGATCGGGGTCGACCTCGGGGGCACGAAGGTTGCCGCCGCTGTGGTGGACGAGGACGGGACGATCGTCGCCCGGACCCGCAGCGAGACGCCGAACACCGGCGCGGACGCCACGGTGGGCGCCATCCTCGAGGCCGTCCGCGGCCTGCGCGAGCAGCACCCGCAGGTCGAGGCCGTCGGCGTGGGCGCCCCCGGCTTCATCGACGAGCGCCGCTCCACCGTGCTCTTCCTGACCAACCTCGCCGGCTGGCGGCACCGGCCGCTGCGCGCCGAGCTCGAGCAGGCGCTCGGCCTGCCGGTCGTGGTGGAGAACGACGCCAACGTGGCGGCCTGGGGTGAGGCGGTCTACGGCGCCGGCCGGGGCGAGGAGTACCTCGTCTGCGTCACCGTCGGCACGGGTATCGGCGGTGGCATCATCGTCGGCGGGCAGCTGTACCGCGGGCGCTTCGGCGTCGCGGCCGAGGTCGGGCACTTCCGGGTCGAGCCGAACGGCCGGCCGTGCGGCTGCGGCAACCGCGGCTGCTGGGAGCAGTACTGCAGTGGCAACGCCCTGGTGCGCGAGGCCCGTTGGCGGGCCGCCGAGGACCGGGAGGGCGCCTCCCTCATGCTCAGCTACGGCGACGGCAGCCCCGAGGGCATCAACGGCCTCGACATCACCGACGCCGCCCGCCGCGGCGACCGGGTGGCCATCGCCTCCTTCGAGTCGGTGGGGCGCTGGCTCGGGCAGGGCCTCGCCGACCTCGCGGCGATCCTCGACCCGGGGTGCTTCGTGATCGGCGGCGGCGTCTCCGAGGCCGGCGACCTGCTCCTCGAGCCGGCGCGCCGGACCTACACCGAGGTGCTGACCGGCCGCGCCTACCGGCCGCTCGCGGAGATCCGGCAGGCGACCCTGGGCAACGATGCGGGCGTCGTCGGCGCGGCCGACCTGGCCCGCCACCTCTGACCCCCGCCGCATGACCGACAGCGGCACTCCGCTGCGGGTGTTGTCGTACAACGTCCGCAGCATGCGGGACGACGTGCAGGCCTTAGCCTCCGTGATCCGGGCCTGCCGGCCGGACGTGCTCTGCGTGCAGGAGGCGCCGCGGTTCCTGCGCTGGCGCACCCAGCTGGCCCGGCTCGCCCGCGAGTCGGGGCTGGTCTACGCCTGCGGCGGACGCACCACGCACGGCCCCGCGCTGCTCGTGGCCCTCGGCGTCGACGTGCTCGGGGTCTCCGAGTTCCGCTTCCGCAAGGCCCCGGGGCTGCACGCCCGGGGCTTGGCCGTAGCCGACTGCCGGAAAGCCGGTTCGCGCTTCCGGGTCGCCAGCATGCACCTCGGGCTGCGCGAGGAGGAGCGGGAGCGCAACGTGACCGACGCCTTGGCCGCGCTCGGGGACGCACGCCCGCTCGTGCTGGCCGGGGACGTGAACGAGCCGCCGGGCGGGCCGGCGTGGCGGCTGCTGCACGACGCCGGGCTGCGGGACGCGTACGCCGCCGCGCGGTGGGGGGAGGAGCTGACCTTCTCGTCGGCCTCCCCCCGCCGGCGCATCGACGCGGTGTTCGCCAGTGCCGGCGTGACGGTCGAGCGGTGCGGCGTGCCGACCGTGCTGGAGGGCGTCGACCCGGGACGGCTGGTCGCGGCGACCGACCACCGGCCGCTGCTGGCCGAGCTGCAGCTGCCCTAGCGGACCGGCCGCCGGGCCGCCCGAGCAGGCCCACGACTGGCGGGCCGCTATCGGTGGAAGTATGGAGCCATGTCGGAAGCTCCCGCGCAGACCATCGCCTACCCGGACCCCAGCGCCCGACGGTACGGCCGCGAGCCCGAACGCCTCGACCCGCACGTCATCGTCCTGTTCGGGGCCACCGGTGACCTGTCCCGCCGCAAGCTCCTGCCCGGGCTGACCTACCTCGCGCTGTCCGCCCTCACCCCCGAGGTGGAGATCGTCGCCACCTCGCTCGAGGACATGGACAGCGACCAGTTCCGCGAGTTCGCCTACCAGGCGGTCTCGGAGTTCAGCACCCGGCCGCTGGACAAGGAGCACTGGCACGCCTTCGCCACCAAGCTGCGCTACGTGCCGCAGAGCGCCGGGCCGGACGCGCTCTCGCAGGCGGTCAAGGAGGCCGAGGAGAACCTCGGGTCGGACCGCGTGCGGCGCCTGCACTACCTCAGCGTCCCCCCGCGGGCGGCCCTGGCGGTCGTCAACATGCTCCGCGACGCCGACCTGGTCGACCGGTCACGCGTGATCATGGAGAAGCCGTTCGGCACCGACCTGGAGAGCGCGATCCGGCTCAACGACCAGGTGCACGGCGTGTTCAAGGAACGGCAGATCTTCCGGATCGACCACTTCCTCGGCAAGGAGGCGGCGCAGAACATCCTCGCCTTCCGTTTCGCCAACGGCCTCTTCGAGCCGATCTGGAACCGCAACTTCATCGACCACGTCCAGATCGACATCCCCGAGAAGCTCGGGCTCGACCGGCGCGCGAGCTTCTACGAGGCCACCGGCGCGTTCAAGGACATGGTGGTGACCCACCTGTTCCAGGTCATGGCCTTCGTCGCCATGGAGCCGCCCACCGCCCTGGAGCCGCGCTCCATCAGCGAGGAGAAGAACAAGGTCTTCCGCTCGCTGCTGCCGATCGAGCCGCGCAACGTCGTGCGCGGGCAGTACATCGGCTACCGCGACGAGGACGGGGTGAACCCGGAGTCGGACACCGAGACGTTCATCGCGCTGCGCGCCGACATCGACAACTGGCGCTGGGCGGGCGTCCCGTTCTACCTGCGCACCGGCAAGCGCATGGCCGAGGGCCAACGGATCATCTCGATCGCCTTCAAGGAGGCGCCGAAGTCGATGTTCCCGACCGGCTCCGGCGTCGGGACCCAGGGGCCGGACCACCTGACGTTCGACCTGGCCGACGAGAGCAAGGTCTCGTTGTCGTTCTACGGCAAGCGGCCGGGGCCGGGCTTCCGGCTGGACAAGCTGTCGATGCAGTTCTCCACGCACGACACCAGCCACGCCTCCGACGTGCTGGAGGCGTACGAGCGGCTGATCCTCGACGCGATGCGCGGGGACCACACGCTGTTCACCACCGCCGAGGGCATCGAGAGCCTGTGGGAGCGGTCGATGCCGCTGTTGGAGGACCCGCCCCCGGTCAAGCCGTACGCCCCCGGCACCTGGGGGCCGAACGCCATCCACCAGCTCATCGCGCCCCACGCGTGGCGCCTGCCGTTCGAGCGGACCTGGCGCTCCCAGCGCGGCTGAGCTAGGCCGGTGCCGTGTCGCCGTCGTCCTCGACCGGGTCGGGGACGGCGGCGAGCGCGCTCTTAAGCAGCTCCTGGGCCGCCGCCCCGCGCAGCGCCTCCACCTCCTGCGGCGTCCGCGGCTCGGTGCGCCGGGGCAGCGGCCGTACCGGCGGGTCGGGGGCCTCCGGTGACGGCCATGCGGTCGCCTCGGGCAGGGCGGGCACCCGGTAGAGGCCGGCGTCCGCCGCGGGGTCGTGCTCGCCGTGCTCGATCTCGTGCAGCGCCCAGGTCAGGTCCTCCAGGGTGTACGGCCCGATCCCGCGCCGCGCCCGCCGGCTCTGCCGCGCGAACGCCTTGGTGGCCTCCTGGCCGCTGGTCCCGAACGGCACCCCGAGGACGAGGTAGGGGTTGCGCGCGGGCTGGCTGGCCGGCATCAGAACAGGTACGAGTAGGGCAGCAGGGCGAGCTCGAGGTCGAGCACCCGGTCGGGCCGCTCGGCGTCGCTCGCCCGCTCCAGCGCGTCGGCGAGCTCGCGCAGGGGCCGGGCCTTGTCCTCGTCGACGTACGGGATGACGGCCGTGCGGGCGCGCTGCAGCAGCTCGGCCACCGTCGGGTCCGCCACGGCGGCCGCCGGCCGCGGGGCCACCCGGCCCTCGGCCAGAGCGGCCTCCGAGTCCTCGGCGATGCGGACGCGCTCGCGTGGCGTCAGCGGTGCGATGCCCGAGCCGACCCGGGACGACGTCAGCGTCCGCCCCGACAGCCGGTCCTCGACGTCGACGTTGAGGATGCCGTCGAGGTCGTACTCGTAGGTCACGTCGAACGACTTGTCCTGCGCCCGCTCGCGCGCAGGGTCGAGGGGCACGTCGATCGTCTGCAGGACGGTGTAGTCCTCGTCGTCCGGGTCACCCTCGACGACGCGCAGGCTGATGCTCGTCGCCTCGTCCATCGCGGGGGTGTAGGACTCGGTCGCCCGGGCGGGGAGCTTGTGGTTGCGGGGGATGATCGTCGAGAAGCGCATCTCGCCGGTCTGGTCCAGCGCGAACGTGCCGAGCGCGTGCTCGGTCGCCACGAAGAAGTCGTTGTCCTCCATCTGACCGGACAGGATCGCGGTCGCGATGGCGGCGCCCTCGGCGACCGCGGTCATCGGGTCGACGCCGGCGGCCGGCTCCTTGCCCATGAGCTCGGCGATGACCTCGCGCACCAGCGGCACCTTGCACGTGCCGCCGACGAGGATGACGGCGTCGATGTCGGCCGGGGCGGCCCGCAGGTCCGCGAGGGTCTGCTCGATCGGCTGCCGGACCCGCTCGACGAGGCTGTGGACGCTCGCGTCGAAGGCGGCCCGCTCGAGCCGGAAGAAGCCGCCGCGCGGGAGGTCCACATTGGTGAAGTCCCGTTCGGACAACCGCACCTTCGCCTTCTCGACGGCGAGGCGGAACAGGTGCCGCTCCAGCGAGTTCCAGGTATCGACCCCGGGGGTGGAGGCCGCGATGTGCTGCGCGACCCGGGCGTCGAGGTCGAGCCCGCCCAGCCGCTGGATGCCCTTCGACGCCTGCTCGATGAAGACACCGGCCTGAGCCTCGAGGATCGTCACGTCCAGGGTGCCGCCACCCCAGTCGACGACCATCACCCGCTGGTCGAACGGCATGCGCTGGCTGTAGGCCATGGCGGCGGCGGTCGGCTCGTTGATGAGCGCCAGGACCTGCAGCTTGGCCATCTGGGCGCAGAGCCTGGTGCGGTAGCGCGCGAGCCCGCGGCTGTTGGCCGGGACGGTGACGACGGCCTTGTCGGCCGAGATCCCGGACTCGAGCACCTTGGCCTTCATGTGGCCGAAGAGCATGGTCGCGACGGTCTCCACCAGGAACTCCTGGCCGTTGAGGGTGACCGACACCTCCTGCTGGAACAAGCGCTTCACCGCCTGCAGGCGCTCACCCTGCGCGAGCGTCTTCGCTTCCCAGCCGAACAGCGTCTCGCCGTGCGGGCCGAGCCCGAACACGGTCGGCAGCACCCGGCCGAAGCCGAGGTCCGCCCAGTCGGCGGGCGGGGAGTCGATGTCGATGGCCTCCGGCCCGGACGGCGTCCAGGCTGCGACCACCGAGTTGGTCGTCCCGAAGTCGATCCCGATCGCGCTCACGCCTGCCCGGCCTCCGTCCGCTCCGCCACCCCGCGCTGAATCAGCGCGCCCGTCGTCCCGTCGACCCACGCCGGCCGCACGACGCGCACGTCCGGCCCGTCGCCCACCACGTCGAAGCGGCTCAGGTCGTCGGTGTCACGGACCTCGTGCAGGCCCGCCTGGGCCGCCCACTCCTCGAGCCGCCCGCGAAGGGTCTCCAGGGGCTCGTCCTCCGCGAGCGCCGCGCTCAGCGTGGCCAGGCAGACGAGCAGCCGCTTGCGCTCGCCGGCCGCGGCGAGCAGTTGCTTGCGCAGCGCGTCGTAGGCCGCGGCCGCGCTGACCCCGTCCGGGGCCCCGCCCACCAGGGCGGCCTCGATCGCCGACAGCCGCTCGACGGCACCGTCGACGCGGTCGGTGAGGGCCTCCAGCTGCGCGGCGGTCGTCTTGCGGCGGGTGGTCGGCGGCACCGCAGCAGACTGTCAGATCGGGGCGCGTCAGCCGAGCAGGTCGAGCAAGGCGTCGGTGGCGCGGCGCGCCTCGCCGTCGACGTAGCGGTGCAGCTTGCCGAGCTCGGCCCGCAGGCCCGCGACGCGCGTGGAGTAGGCGGGGTCGTGCGGCGAGAGAGTGCGGTGCTCCGCGGCGATCCCGTGGATCAGCGTCCACTGCACCTTCGTGGCGCTGTCGCGGCAGAGCCCCTGCGCCCGGTCGCGCAGCGTGCCCGACACCCGGTGCGCGTTGCGGGCCGCCCACACCAGCTGGTCGACCTGGGCGTCGTCGAGCCGGGCCATCCCGCTGTCGGGCATGGTGAGCGTCGCGAGCGCCAGCTCCCTGCACCCGAGCGCCGTCAGCAGCACGCGCTGGTCCCGGGACATCGGCATGCCCACGTCGAGCGCGGTCAGCGCGGCCTCACCGGCCCACAGCGCCGACTCCTCGCCCGACATCGCCGCGCACAGGGAGCGCAGCACCACGTCGCGCTCCTCCTCCAGCCACGCCGGCGGCTCGGGGGCACGCAGGCCGTCCGCCATCGCGTGCAGGGCCTGGGGGAGCCCGGCGGCCCGGGCGGCGAAGTAGCGCGCCTCCACCGTGCTGCAGTGCGGGGAGCCGGCCAGCGCGCCGGGAGCTGCCAGCCAGTCCCGGTCGGCCACGCAGAGCTGCTCGAGCAGGGCGCGCAACTGCTCCAGGGTCAGGTCGGACCCCGCCAGCCGGCGCAGCGGGCCGCGCAGCACCGGTGGCACGGCGGCGAGCGGGCCGTTCCGCTGCGCCTGCAGCAGGCGCAGTGCCCGCTGCCCGGCGCCGGCGCGTACGGCCGGGTCGGGCGCGGTGTCCACGACCCGGGCCAGGTGCTGCACGGCGGCCGGCGTGTCGCCGGCGAGCAGGGCGGCGTTCAGGAGCAGGGCGGGGGAGGCGGTGCCGGCGAGCGCCTCGTCCAGCAGCCCCGGCGACGCCAGCCGCCGGCCGTGGAACGCGGCGCAGGCCAGCAGGTTGCGTGCCTCGTCGCGGTGCACGGGGTCGCGCGCGAGCCGGAGCGCGGTCTCCGCGGCGACCGCAGCCGCGTCCCACTCGCCGTCGAAGACGAGCTCCTGCGCCCGCCGGACCGCGGCGACGGCGACCACAACGCGCTGCAGGGCGCCCAGCCCCTCGTCCGGCACGTCCTCGAGCCCGTGCCGCTGCAGGGTGGCCAGTGCCGCGGCCGCCACGTAGCGCCCGCGCAGCTGCCGGTCGCCCGGCAGCCCCCCGGGAGCCTCCTGCACCACCCTCCGGGCCAGGCCCAGCGCGGCGGCCTCGGCCGGGCCGTGGAGGGCGACGACGTGCTGCTCGGCGGCGTCGTCGCCGGCGAGGAACCGGCGGACCTGCTGCGCGGCGAGGACGTACGGGTGGGTGGCCCGCCCCGCCAGCCCGGCGCGGCTGCCGGCGCTCAGCGCTCGGCGCACCTCCTCGTCGACGAAGCGCAGCCCGGCGACCTCCGCATCGCTCAGCAGCGTGGGGTCGAGCCTGGCCGTCACGTACGCCGGGTCGAGGTGGGGGTGCTCGCGCAGCCCGGCCAGCTGCCGCACGGTGAGTGTCCCGGAGTCGACGAGGTCGTCGAACGTGCGCTCGTCGAGCAGGCCCGGCCGGACGAGCGCCGGGTTGAACGCCGTGCCGGCCGCTGCCGCGAGGGGCACGAGGGCGGGAGCCTGCGCGGCGGCGAGGACGGGGACCTCCCCGGCCGCCAGCTGCGCGTGGGCGTGGGTCGTGCCGACCGTGACGCCGGGCAGCGCGCGCAGCGCCGCCGTCACGCCGGTGCCGAGGGCGGTGCCCGCGTCGAGGGCCGCGCGGGCGACGACGGCGACGGGGTGCGGCTCGTGCGCTGCCAGCCAGCGGGCCAGCCCGGGGGCGTACGGCGTGCGGCCCGGCAGCCGGGCGACTAGCCGCGCCACTGCGGGCAGCAGCCGGGGGAAGCTGCCCGCGGGCAGGTCGGCTACGGCGGCCGCCGCGGCGTTCCAGTCCTCGCGGGCCAGCCACGCCTCGATCTCGAGCAGGGCGCGGAACGGCTCGGGCAGCCGCAGCGCCTCCAACGCCTCGAAGTCCCCGGCCGCGGCGGCGTCGTGCGCGAAGCCGACGACGGACTCCGGGGCGGCGACGGCACGGCCGAGCGCCACCTCCCGGAGCCGCTCGGCCGGGACGCCGTCGAGCCCGGCCACCGCGCTGAGGGCTGCGGCGGCGTGCAGCAGCGCGCCGGGCTCGGTCCGGGTGGCCGCCGGGGTGTGGCCGTCCGCGGCCTGCACCGCGCGCGCGGCGTGCTCGGCCTCTCCGCCCCGCGTGAGCACGGTCAGGGTCCCGCCGTCCGCCCCGAGCACGACCCCCGGCTCGGCGCCGCCGCCCAACCGTCGCACGGTGACGAGCTCGCCGAGCGGCGAGTGCCGGCGCCGCGGGGGCACGGTGGTGGGCAGCCCGCAAACCTGGCAGGACGTGCCACCGGCGGTCGCGGCGCTGCACGCCGGGCAGAGCGACGTGTCCAGATGCATGGCTGCGGCGCCCCCCTCGGGCCGGGCCTCAGGGCCTCAGACGACGGCTCCGTCGTCCCAGCCGTCCTCGGGCCCGTCACCGAGCCGGCTGACCAGGACGAGGAACCCCGCCACGAAGGCGCCGACGCCGAGCAGCCCGAGCCAGCCCTGCACGTCGACGTGGACGAACAGGGCGACGATGAAGAAGATCGGGGCGCCCAGCACGGCGGCCCAGGCCGACCCGACGAGCAGCCCCACCCGGGGCAGCGGGGGCGGGGCCGGCGGCTCGAAGTGCTCCTCGTCCTCGCGCGCGACCGGCTGGGGCCGCGGGGCCGGGGCGGGGCCCGGGTCCGGCAGCGGCTCGTGGCGGACGTCCGTGTCCGTCCCCGCGGGCGCCTTCGCCTCCGCGGCGGGGTCCACGTCCTCCTGCGCCGACCAGCGGCCGACCGGGTCCGCCGACGGCGCCCGGAAGGACGCGACGATCCCCGCCCACACGTCCTCGTCGACCTCGGGCCACTTGCCCGGCGTGCCCTCGGTGACGTCGCGCCCGGCCGGGTCGGGGGCCCCCGCCGGCTCGTGGTGGGCGCTGTACTCCGCCCGCAGCGAGGGGAGCCGGTCGCGCAGCAGCTGACGGGCCTGCTCGACCGCGGCGCGCTCCACGAAGAGCCGGTCGGTCGGGCGGTCGGGCAGGTGGTACTCGTTGTACGGGCCGCGGCGAGGGGCGGCCGCGTCGGCGTACGCCGCCATCCCCGCGTCGCGCAGCAGCTCGAGCATGGCGTCGGCCAGTTGCGGCTCGAGGTCGGCGACGGCCACGAAGTCCGTGCCCGGAAGGCCGTTGTCACGCACTGGCGGCCTCCGAGGGGAAGAGGTGGCGACGGCCGGACACCCGGTCGGCGAACTCGACTGTGGCAGCGAAGATCGAATCGGCGTCGTAGTCAAGCGTCGCGACGTGGTGGCTCCGCGCCAGGACGCGCTGCTCGACGTCCTTCGAGGCTACGCCCGCGAGGACCGCTTCGGTGCTTGCCGGCTCGACGACGTGGTCGACCGCCGACCGCATCACCAGCAGCGGGGCCGTGACCCGGTCAAGGTCCTGCCGGGTCAGCGCCCACAGCCGCGTGAGGGAGTGCAGCGCGCGCAGCGGCGTCCGGTCGTACGCAAGCTCGACGACGCCGGGACGGGCGATGTCGCTGCCGATGCCGGGCACCGTCGGCACCGCGAGCTGCAGCAGCGGCAGCAGCCGGACCGCGCGGCGCAGGCTGAGCACGCTCGGGTTGACGAGGACGAGCCCGTCGACGTCCGCGCCGCGCTGCTGCGCCAGCCGCAGCGCGAGCGTGCCGCCCATGGACAGCCCGCACACGACCACTGTCGAGCAACGCTCGCGCAGCTCGTCGAGCGCGCGGTCGACCGTGGCGTACCAGTCGGGCCAGCGGGTGGAGGCGAGGTCCTGCCAGCGCGTGCCGTGCCCGGCAAGCCGCGGCAGCCGCACGGTCAGCCCGGCGGCGGCGAGGTGCTGCGCCCAGGGCCGCAGCGACTGCGGGGTGCCGGTGAAGCCGTGGCAGAGCAGGGCCCCCACCGGCCCGCCGTCGGCCGCGAAAGGCTCGGCGCCGGGCATCAGGGGCATGGCGACATCGTCGCATGCCGAGGGGGTACGCCTCAGGGTGCTTTAGCCTTCCAGGCAATTCGTCTCGGCCCTCGCCCCGCAGGCGGGCGGGGCCCGGACGTCGACACCCAGGAAGAGGAGGCGGGCAGTGTTCTACTGGCTCCTCAAGCACGTGCTCGTCGGCCCCGCGCTCCGGACGCTGTGGCGCCCGCGCGTCGAGGGGCTGGAGCACGTGCCCCGGTCCGGCGCGGCCATCCTCGCGAGCAACCACCTGTCCTTCTCGGACTCCTTCTTCCTCCCGGTCATGATGCGCCGCCGCGCCGTCTGGCTCGCGAAGTCCGACTACTTCACCGGCCGCGGCGTCCGGGGGCGCCTCACCGCGTGGTTCTTCAGCAGCCTCGGCGCCGTCCCCGTCGACCGGTCCGGCGGCCGCGCCAGCGAGGCGGCGCTGCGCACCGGGCTGCGGGTGCTGGGCGAGGGCGAGCTGCTCGGGATCTACCCGGAGGGGACGCGGTCCCCCGACGGCCGGCTCTACCGCGGGCGCACCGGCGTCGCGCGGATGGCGCTCGAGGCGCGGGTCCCGGTGGTCCCGGTCGCCATGATCGACACCGAGAAGGTGCAGCCTCCGGGCAAGGCCATCCCACGGCTCGGCCGGGTCGGCATCAAGGTGGGCCCGCCGATGGACTTCTCGCGCTACTACGGCATGTCGGCCGACCGCGCGGTCCTGCGCACCGTGACCGACGAGATCATGGAGGAGCTGCGGCGCCTGGGGGGCCAGGACTACGTCGACGTCTACGCCTCGTCGGTCAAGTCCGGCCAGGGGGCGCCCGTGAGCGCGCCGCGCCGTCCCGAGCCGTCCGACGACGCGGCCTGACCCACCCGCCGTGGCGACCCCGGCCCGCGGGGCGGTCGACCGCCCGCTGTGGCGGACGGTCGCTGTCTTCCGGGCCTGCGCGCTCGCGTACGCCGTCGTCGTGCTCGGGCGCGAGGACAGCGGGTACGCCCACCCGACCGCCGCCTGGCTGATCCTGGCGGCGATGGGGGTGTGGACCGTCCTCGTCAGCGGGCTGCTGTCGGTGCCCCGGCTGCGCTCGTGGCCCGTGCTCGGGCTCGACCTCGCGGTCGCGGTCGCCGCGCTTCTCTCGACGCGGCTCGTCGACACCGTGCAGCGCATCGAGGCCGGCGAGCAGACGCTGCCGGTGGTCTGGCCGGCCGCCGCGGTGCTGGCCTGGGCGCTGCGCTGGGGGTGGCGCGGCGGCCTCGCGGCGGCCGCTGCCGTGTCCGTGGCCGGCGTGGTCGAGCGCGGCGGCGAGTGGCCTCAGCAGACCGCGCACAACATCGTCCTGCTCCTGCTGGCCGGCGCCGTCGTGGGCTACGCGGCCTCGCTCGCCCGGGCGGCGGAGGCCTCGCTCGCGCGGGCGCTCGCGGTCGAGGCGGCCGGGCGCGAGCGCGAGCGGCTCGGCCGGGCCGTGCACGACGGGGTGCTGCAGGTGCTGGCGCTGGTCGCCCGGCGCGACAGCGGGCTCCCCGGCGAGGCGGGGGAGCTCGGGCGGCTCGCCGCCGAGCAGGAGGCGGCACTGCGGGCGCTGGTCTCGCACCGTCCCGTTGCGGCCGCCGACAGCGCCGCCGGCAGCGGCGAGGCCGACCTGCGCGAGGCTCTCACGGCGTACACCGGGCCGCACGTGACGGTGTCCGAGCCGGCCACCCCGGTGCGGCTGCCCGCGCCGGCTGCCCGGGAGCTCGCCGCGGCGGTGGGCGCCGCGCTGGACAACGTGCGCAAGCATGCGGGGGACGGAGCCCGGGCGTACGTCCTGGTCGAGGACCTCGACGAGGAGGTGCTCGTCACGGTGCGCGACGACGGCGCCGGCTTCGACGCGGCGCGCCGGCTGCCCGAGGCCCGCGCCGCGGGGAGGATGGGCATCGCGTCCTCGATCCAGGGCCGACTGGCCGACCTGGGCGGGGAGGCGGTCGTGTCGTCGTGGGCGGGACAGGGCACCGAGGTGGAGCTGCGGCTGCCGCGGAGGGAGCAGGCGTGACCCGGGTGATGGTGGTCGACGACCATCCGCTGTGGCGGGAGGCGGTGGCGCGCGACCTGCAGGACGCCGGGCTCGAGGTGGTCGCGACGGCCGGCGACGGTGCCGCAGCCGTCCGCCGGGTGGCCGCCGCCCGGCCCGACGTCGTGCTGCTCGACCTGCAGCTGCCCGAGTTGCCCGGCGTGGAGGCCGCCCGGCAGATCCTCGCAGCCCGCCCGGATGTCCGGGTCCTCGTGCTGTCGGCCAGCGGCGAGCAGCAGGACGTGCTCGACGCCATGGCCGCGGGCGCCACCGGCTACCTGACGAAGTCCGCGTCGCGCGAGGAGCTGCTCGACGCCGTCCGGCGCACGGCCGAGGGCGAGCCGGTGTTCACGCCCGGCCTCGCGGGCCTGGTGCTCGGGGAGTACCGCCGCCTCTCGACCGCGCCCGCCCCCGACGCGCCGGTGCTCACGCCCCGCGAGACCGAGGTGCTCCGGCTCGTCGCGAAGGGGCTCAGCTACAAGCAGATCGCCGAGCGGCTGGTGCTCTCGCACCGGACCGTGCAGAACCACGTGCAGAACACCCTGGGCAAGCTGCAGATGCACAACCGGGCCCAGCTCGTGCGGTACGCGCTGGAGCAGGGGCTGGACGAGGACAGGTAGCGTCCAGCCCTGCACTCGGACACCATCGGGGGACAGTGATCGTGAGCCGGCGCTCGTCGACGGGCCGAGCCGTGCGGTCGGGCGCAGGCGTCCTGGCGCTCGCCGCCGCCCTGGCGTCCGGTGTGACGACGGTCGAGGCGGCGC
>NZ_JAANNO010000004.1:292561-328775 GCF_011250645.1 Motilibacter aurantiacus | reverse complement strand
CGCTCCGACCGCCGCGGCCGCTCCGACCGCCGCGGCCGCTCGGTCGGCCGCGGCACCGACGCAGCAGGTCCGGCTGGCGCCGGTCACGGTCACGAGTGCCCCGGTGAAGGGGTGGCACGTCGACCGGTCCCCGGTGCGGGCGCGCAGCTCCGTCGACTGCGGGTCCCGCGGTGTCGTCTTCCCGGCGCCGTCCGCGGTGACGGCGAACATCTACTCGTGCTCACCGTCGGCCGCGAGCGCGGACACGTGCTGGCGGGAGGGCACGCGCAAGCGCGTGCTGTGCCTCGTCGACCCCTGGTCACGCACCCTGACCGAGTACCTCCTGGACCGCGACCCGGTCGTGGGCGTCGAGCCCCTCCAGCGGCCCCTGCCGATCGGGCTCGTCCTCGCGGACGGCCGCCGCTGCCGGATGCGCGTCGGCGGTGCCTGGGGCGCGCTTGACCAGCACCCGACGTGGGTGGGCTACTACTCGTGCAGCCGCGGCGAGGTCTGGGCCGCGCCCGACTCGCCGACCGGCGGCATCGACCGGTCCTCGCGCGTCTGGACGGTCCAGGTCGGGGACCGCCGGGAGAAGCTGGAGGAGGTCGCCGTGCGCAAGGCGCTGTTCACGACGAGCGCCCGCGGCTGACCGGTCAGAGCAGCTCGCCGGCCACGATCGGCACGTCGAGCCGGTTGCCGGCGGGCGCGAGCGGGCAGCTCCAGCGCGGGTTGTAGCGGCACGACGGGTGGTAGGCGAAGTTGAAGTCGAGGAGCAGCCCGCCCTCGCCGCCGCCGAGGTCCGCGCCCTTGACCGTGTCGAGCAGGTAGCGCCCGCCGCCGTACGTGGTGTCCCGGTTGGTCGCGTCCGCGAACGGGACGAACAGCCCGCCCGCGTAGCCGCCCAGCCACCAGACGTCGAGCGGGCCGACCGGCAGCTCGACCCGCCCGATGCGGGTGAGGTCGACCGTCCCCTCACTGACCGGCACCGCGTGCACGGCCGGCTCGGCGGGCAGCACCGGCGCCACGAAGCGCAGCGCCGGGTCGTACGGCGCGAACGGCAGCTCACGGTGGCTCGCCGGCTCCAGCAGCGGGGTGTCCGGATGCGTGCGGAAGAGCCGGTCGCGGGCGGCCCGCCAGCCCAGCCACGCGTCCTGGGGGTCGGGAGAGCGGCGGACGGCGGCGTACATCGCGTGCGTCCGGCGCCGCCAGTCGAGCAGGGTCAGGCTCACGCGGGGGAGCCTCGCACGGCCGGGTGAAGCGCGCCCGTCGGGCGGGGGCGTGAAGGGTAGCCTTACCCCCCGTGAGCGCTGACCAGTCCTCCGGGACCGCGAGCCTTCCCGCCGCCCAGCAGCCCGAGTGGCCCGACCGGGAGGCCCTCGCCGAGGTCGAGCGCCAGCTCGCCGGACAGCCACCGCTGGTCTTCGCCGCCGAGTGCGACGCGCTCAAGGAGCGGGTGGCCGCCGCCGCCCGGGGCGAGGCGTTCTGGCTGCAGGGCGGTGACTGCGCCGAGACGTTCGCCGGCGCCACCGCCGACGCGATCCGCGGCAAGCTCAAGACGCTGCTGCAGATGGCGGTCGTGCTGACGTACGGCGCGAGCGTCCCGGTCGTCAAGGTGGGCCGCATCGCCGGCCAGTTCGCCAAGCCGCGCTCGTCGGGCATGGAGACCCGCGACGGGGTGAGCCTGCCGAGCTACCGCGGCGACGCTGTCAACGACATCGCCTTCACGCCCGAGGCCCGCATCCCGGACCCGCGCCGGCTCCTGCAGGTCTACAACACCTCGGCGGCGACGCTGAACCTGCTGCGTGCCCACACCCAGGGCGGCTTCGCCGACCTGCGCCAGGTCCACGAGTGGAACAAGGGCTTTCTGCGCAGCGGCGGCGCGACCGCTCGCTACGAGTCGATGGCCCGCGACATCGACCGGGCGATCTCGTTCCTGCACGCCGTCGGCGCGGAGTCGGAGACGCTGCACCGGGTCGACCTCTGGACGAGCCACGAGCAGCTGCTCATCGAGTACGAGCGCGCCCTCACCCGCATCGACTCGCGGACCGGGACGCCCTACAACACCTCGGCGCACTTCGTGTGGATCGGCGAGCGGACCCGGCAGATCGACGGCGCACACGTCGACCTCGCCGCGCGCGTGCGCAACCCCATCGGCGTCAAGCTCGGCCCGACGACCTCCCCGGACGACGCGCTGGCGCTGATGGACAAGCTCGACCCGGACCGCGAGCCGGGGCGGCTCACCTTCATTACCCGCATGGGCGCCGCGAAGATCCGTCAGGCGCTCCCCCCGCTGGTCGAGAAGCTCTCCGCGAGCGGGCGCGAGGTGCTCTGGGTCTGCGACCCGATGCACGGCAACACGATCGACCTCGGCGGCGTCAAGACTCGTCGCTTCGAGGACGTCATGGAGGAGGTCCGCGGCTTCTTCGAGGTGCACCGCTCGCTGGGCACCGTGCCGGGCGGCGTCCACGTGGAGCTCACCGGTGACGACGTGACCGAGTGCATCGGCGGCGCGGGCGGCCTCTCCGAGCCGGACCTGACGTTCCGCTACGAGACCGCGTGCGACCCGCGGCTGAACCACCAGCAGTCGCTGGAGCTCGCCTTCCAGGTCGCCGAGCTGCTGGCCGACCGGTGACGAGCGGGCTCGTCGACCTGCGCAGCGACACGGTCACCAAGCCGACCCGCGGCATGCGGGAGGCGATCGCCGCAGCGGAGGTCGGCGACGACGTGTACGGCGAGGACCCCACCGTCCGCGCGCTCGAGGAGCGGGTGGCGGGGCTGCTCGGCCACGAGGCGGCGCTCTTCACGGCGACCGGCTCGCTGGCCAACCTGCTCGGCGTCGCGCTGCTCGTCCAGCCGGGGCAGGAGCTGCTCTGCGACGTGCAGGCCCACGTCGTGCGGGCCGAGCTCGGCGCGCACGCCGCCGTCCACGGCGTCACCACGCGCACCTGGCCGTCGGACCGCGGCCTGCTCGACGCCGACGCGGTGCTCGGGCTCGTCGCGCCCAAGGCCGGGCCGTACTTCGTGCACACCGCCGCGATCGCGGTGGAGAACACACACAACTTCGGTGGTGGGACGGTGCAGCCGCTCGCCGAGCTGCAGAAGCTGCGCGCCGGTGCGGAGGCTGCCGGTGTCTCCGTCCACCTGGACGGCGCGCGGCTCTGGAACGCGCACGTGTCTTCCGGAACCTCGCTTCAGGAGTACGGCGCCTGTGCCGATACCGTGATGGTGGCCCTGTCCAAGGGGCTGGGCGCGCCGGTCGGCTCGCTGCTCGTCGCGTCGGCGGAGCGGGTCGCGCTCGCCCGGCAGCAGCGCAAGCGGCTCGGCGGCGGCATGCGGCAGGCGGGGATCCTCGCGGCGGCCGGGCTCCATGCGCTGGACCACCACGTCGAGCGGCTGGCCGACGACCACGCGCACGCCCGTCGGCTGGCCGACGTGCTCGGGGTGGACCCGGCAACGGTGGACACGAACATCGTCGTGGCGGACGTACCCGATGCCCCTGCGCTCGCCGCGGCCGCCGCCGAGGACGGCGTGCTCGTCAGCACGCTCGGCCCGCGCACGCTCCGGGCCGTGACGCACCTGGACGTCGACTCCACGGGCGTCGAGCGGGCGGTCGACGTGCTGGGGCGCGCGCTGAAGGGCTGAGCTCCGGGCGTCGTCGATCCGGGGCCGCTGTCTCACCACCTCGGGTCCCTGAGCTCCACCTCTGGAGCCCTGCAGGGCCCCGGAGGTGCAGCTGCGGGGCCCGAACAGAGGCCGGCCTGCCCCGGAAGCCGGAGCAGTTGCTCGGTGTCGGAACGCCGACGACGTCCGACGGCGCGGCTGGGCACGGCGCACACCGCGGGTCGAGCCCTAGCCGTCCGAGCCGCGCGCCAGCCCGGCGCAGTGCTCGATGGAGATGGCCCGCACCAACGGGTCGGCGTGCCGGAGGACGATCTGCCACCGGAAGCCGCGACGCCGGAACTCGATGGTGAGCCGCAGCGACCAGTCCTGGTCCGGCAGGCCGCCCACCTCGGCGTGTTGGCGCTCGACGCCCGCGAGCACGACGAGGTCTCCCGAGACGTACGTCTCCACCACCACCGGCGTCGCCTCCCCGGACGCGAAGAGGCGGCTGGTCTCCTGCGCCGCCTCCTCGGTGTACTCGAGGCCCACAGAGGTCGGGCCGCCGTACGGTGGCATCAGCGTGTAGTCCGACGGGTGGTCGGAGAGCGAGAGGTAGCGCCAGACGTCGCCCCGTATGTAGGCGTCGGCTGCCTCGCTGCATCGTTCCGTCAGCGCCGCCACGTCGTCCTCGGTGATCCGGCGCTCCGGGAGACGCCGTCGTCCGCGGTCATCCGTCACGCTTCACCCGGACGCGGAGCTGTCGAGGCCCTCGCTGCGCCGAGGAGCGAGAGCGGCACGCCAGGAGCGCCGAGCGTCCCTCGCCGGCTGGCGCCCGGGCCGCAGCGACTACCGGACGCTCACGGGGCCTTCGACGCCCGCGCCTTCTCCTGCTCCACCACCTCGTCCAGGTCCGCCAGCCTGCCCAGCCCGCGCAACGGCTGCACCATGCGCCGGTTCCCCTCGAGCCGCTCGCGGTTGCGCGCGAGGAACGCCCAGTAGCCCGCGGTGTAGGGGCAGGCGTCGTCGCCGCGCCGGTGCTTGGGGTCGTACCGGCAGCCGCCGCAGTAGTCGCTCATGCGGTCGATGTACGCCCCGCCGGCCGCGTACGGCTTGGTGGCCATGAGCCCGCCGTCCGCGTGCTGCGACATGCCGATCACGTTCGCCGCCATGACCCACTCGTAGCCGTCGAGGAACGAGTAGTGGAACCAGTCGCGCAGCTCCTGGGGGCTCCAGCCGCGCTGCAGCGCGTAGTTGCCGAGCACCATGAGCCGCGGGATGTGGTGCACCCAGGCGCGATCGCGCACGCCGGCTAGCACGTCGGACAGGCACGCGGCCTCGACGGCGTCCGCGTCGAGGTCTGCGAACCAGCGGGGGAGCTTCCGCCGTGCCGCCATGTAGTTGTGCTTGCCGTAGTCCGGGCCGAAGTGCCAGTAGACGTGGAACATGTAGTCCCGCCAGCCGATGAGCTGGCGGACGTAGCCCTCCACGCTCGCCAGCGGAGCCCGGCCGTTCCGGAACTCCGCTTCGGCCGCCCGGGCGCACTCCAACGGGTCGAGCAGGCCGAGGTTCATGCTGGGGGAGAGCAGCGAGTGCGCCATCGTCCAGTCGGCGTGCAGCATCGCGTCCTCGACGGGGCCGAACGCCGGCAGTCGCTTCCGCAAGAACGTGTGGAGCGCGTACCGGGCCTCGGTGTGCGTGACCGCGAAGCGCCGGGGGCCGTCCCGTCCCACGAAGGTGACTTCGCCCGACGCTTCCCACCGGTCGAGGTCGGCCCGCACCTCCCCGTCGATGTCGTCCTCCTCCGGCCACCACGGCTCGGGTACGTCCAGCACCGCCGGCGCGTCGGTGCCACGCGGTGCCCGCGGAGGAGGCTCGCGGTTCTCGGTGTCGTAGTTCCAGTGCCCGCCCACCGGGCCGCCGTCGGGCTCGAGCAGCAGCCCGAGGCGGCGCCGGGCGTCGCGGTAGAAGTCCTCCATCACGAGCCGCCGGCGGTCGGTCGCCCACCGCTCGAAGTCGGCGCGCGAGCTGGCGAACCCCCGCTCGGGCAGCACCTGCACGTCGGGCAGCCGGCGTACCAGGTCGAGGGCGCCGCGTGAGGTCGGGGCGCACACGGACAGCGGCTCGGCCACGTGCGAGCGCGCCTCGGCGTAGGTCCGCGCCTGCACGAAGACCGCCTGGTCGCCGAGCTCTCGCGCCCGGTGGCGGAGCGCCGAGAGCACGAGGTGCGCCTTCTGCCGGTGGAACCGGTGGCGTGCCAGGACGGCACGCGACTCCACGAGGAGCACCGGCTGGGCGGGGTCATCGAGGAAGTGCGGCCCGAGCTGGTCCGCGAACAGCCACCGTCGCGTCACCGCGCAAGTCTGCGGGCCTGAGGGGCCGCCCGCGACCCGGGACGTGCGGGTGTGCCCGCGGCGGGGCTTGGGGAGGCTCCGGCGCGAAGCCAACCGCGAAGAGGACGAGGACGCTCATGGCCAACGAGGACGGCGTCAAGAAGGTCGCCGAGCTCATCAAGGACATCAAGACCTGCATGCTGACGACGCTCGACGACGACGGCCATCTGGTCAGCCGCCCGATGGCGGTGCAGCAGGTCGAGTTCGACGGCGACCTGTGGTTCGCCTCGGACGAGGACTCGCGCAAGGTGGGCCAGATCCGGCACGGGCACGCGGTGAACGTCGCGTTCTCCTCCGGCAGCTCCTGGGTCTCCGTTGCCGGCAACGCCGAGATCGTGCGCGACGTCGCCAAGGCCAAGGAGCTGTGGAACGCCGGGCTCGAGGCGTGGTTCCCGGACGGCCCCGAGACCCCCGGGCTCGTCCTGGTGAAGATCCACGCGGACAGCGCGGAGTACTGGGACACCCCGGGCGGCAAGGTGATGACGCTGCTCAGCTTCGCCAAGGCGAAGGTCAAGGGGGAGCGGATCGAGGGCGCGGAGAACGAGGTCGTCGAGCTCTGAGGCGCAGGGACGTCCCGCGGACGCGCCTCCTACCGGGCAGGTCGGAGGCGCGTCCGCGGGTCGGCGCTGCGCGTGATACGGCTGCAGCGCCCTGCCCCGCTACGAGCGTCGCTCAGCCCGGCACGGGGATCGACGTCAGCGCCGTCGCCGTGTCGGTCCACCCGAGGTCGTCGACCACGAAGGACACCAGTCCGGGCGTGGTGCTGGTGCCCCCGGCCGCGCGAACGCTCACGGAGACGTCCGTGACCCGGCCCTGGCCCAGCACCGCGACCGCGACCCGGTTCCACGGGATGAAGGCGGCGAGGTTCGGCAGCGCCGAGACGGCGCTCTCGTAGACCCGGCCGCCCCGCACGACGCGCAGCCGCACGTCGAGGGCCCGGGCCGGGACCGGGCGGACGAAGGCGAAGATCTCCTGGGCCTTGGTGGACAGGTGGGCCCGGGCGGTCAGGTCGATGGTCCGCCACTCGCCGAGGGGCGCGGCCGCGGACGTCACCTGCAGCGCGGTCGAGCCCTCGTACGCCGGGGTGCCCGGCGCGGCAGCGCTCACGTTCTGCCCCGCCTGCCATGTCACCGCGCCTGAGCCCTCGAACCCGCGCGGCCCGCCGAGCGCGAGCAGCCCGGCCCTGGCGCGGTCGATGTCCGCGGCCTGCCAGCCGGTGCGACGCTCGATGACCTTGACGAGCCGGCGCGCCGCGTTCTGGTGCCCCACGACGCTGGGGTGGAGGTCGTCGGTCGTCTGCAGGCGGGGGACCCACCCGGTGGTGTCCACGTAGACGATGCGCGGGTCCCCGACGGCGGGGACCGCCGCCGCGACGGACGCCGCCATGTGGCCACCGAACGGGCGCATGGCGAAGATCCATGCGTTCGGCCAGAGCGCCCGGACCTGCCGGAGGTAGGCCTCGTACGCGGTGCGGAACGTGGTGGGGTTGGTGTTGGCGAGCGCGTCGTTGGCGCCCTGGTTGATGACGACGGCGTCCGGGACGTACGTCGGGTCGATCGGCGACCCGCGGTAGTTGGACGTCAGGCTCGCTGACACGACGGGGACGTTTCCGTTGCCCGGCCGGGTGAGGCCCTGGGCGCCGAAGCCGACCTGGCGGAAATTGCCCCCGAAGGCGTTGCCGGTCAGCCAGGCGAAGCCCTTGGTCGCGTCGGACCCTGTGACGCCTGGCTGCGTGTTCAGCGCGCGCACGCCCTGCGTGATCGAGTCCCCGAGGAACTCGATGCGCGGTCCCGTGGGCGCCGGCGACGGCGTCGAGGTCGCGCCGGGGTCGATCTCGAAGCCGGTGACCCTCAAGGCCGAGCGCAGTGGCGGGTTCCAGCGGTTGCCGCCCTCGTCGACGTCCTTGACGGCTAGCACCAGCTCGTGTGCGCCTGCGGGCAGCGCCGCGGGGGTGAGGTCGATGCGGTTGCTGTTGGCGCTGACGAGGACGGGGGGCGCCCCGTCGATCGCGGCGTACACCTGCGGCGGAAGCGTGATGCCGCTCTGGTCGAGCAACAGGGCGATGTGCGCTCCGGTGAATCGGAGGATCATGCGTGAGCCGGAGCTCACCGTGGTCGACGCTGCCGCGGAGCGGTCCCAGCGTCCGAGGTGGAGCACGTCCGGGCTGCTCGCAGGGACGACGACCGGTACGTCGGCCACCGCCGGCGACGGCGCCGCGTCCGCGGCCGCTGTCGGCAGGGCGAGGGAGGCCGCGGCAGCCAGGGCCGCTGTCAACGAGAGCATCTGCCGTCTCACGGGCGTCCTCCGGTGTGGGATGGGCGACGCTGCCCAGGCCGTCGGACGACGGCACTTCCGGAGTTTTCCACGCATCGAGGGCGTACGGCATTCTCCGGAACCGGATTGTGTGTCCATTGCCCCGGCGAGAACTTTCTCCGGCTGCTCCCGCCGAACGGACGAGCGCCCCGAGCGGAGCTTGCCGGTCAGCGCATCGTGTCGTGCAGCAGCAACGCCCCGCCGTCCGTCCGGGCCACGTCGAGCAGCGTGAGCCGGCGCAGCGCCCCTCCCTCGAAGAGCGGCCGGCCCCGCCCGGCCAGCGTCGGCGGGACCACGAGGCGCAGCTCGTCGACGAGGCCCTCGGCCAGCAGCGCGTGGAGCAGCGTCAGGCTCGCGTGCACCCCGATGTCGCCGCCCTCGGCCTCCTTCAGCGCCCGGACGTACCCGACCATCGGCTCGGACACGACGACGGAGCCCTGCCACGGCACGGAGAGCGGGGTCGACGTGAAGACGTGCTTCGGAGCCGGTTGATGAAGCTCGCGAAGGGCTCGACGCCCGAGGTCGGCCAGTACCCCGCCCAGTAGTCGTACGTCCCGCGCCGGAGCAGCATGCTGTCCTGCGTGCCGATGACCTCCGCGAGGTTGACGAAGACCGCCTCGTCGACGTCGAACATCCAGTCGCCCGGCTCTTCGCCGACACCGTCGAGCGACATGAGCTCCTAGGCCACCATCCTGCGCATGCGTTCCCCTTCGTCGATCTCCGACCTGTCGACCTGGCGAGGGGGAGGTTCTCATCGGCGGCGGGCGCAGCAGCCGAGCCGCTTTCCCCGCATGGGGCGTCGAGCCGGAACGGGACCAGGGGGCGCCGCCGTGGCGGCGCCCCTGGTCCGAGCGGACGGCTCAGCTCCCGGTCGGCGTGACCCCGAACATCAGCGTCCGCCGGCTGACGTCGTAGTGCACCGTCTTGGTGTTGACCAGCAGGTCCTGCAGGACGTCGGCGTCGTCCGCGTCGAGCGTCAGGACCTCTTCCCAGGCACCCTGGTCCAGCACGAGCTGCAGGGTGAACGTCCCCTTCTGCGCCGGCTCGCCCGCCACCCAGCTGAACTGGTAGTGACTGAGCTGGCGGACCTTGATCGAGTCGTCGTTGAACGGCTGCGCGACCTCGGGCATCGTTGCTCCTCGAATTCCGTTGCCAGCGAGCACTGCTCTCGCTGTCGGGGCGAACGGCGCATACCCCGCCAGGTGCGTCTCAGCCACGCCGTCCGGCACCAGGCCGTGCCGCGGTCACCCCACCGCCACCGGGGCCGCCGGAGCCGGAGCGCGCCCGAGCAGCGGCGGCAGCTGGCGTACGACCGCGGCGAGCGCGCGCAGGTCCGAGTCGACCAGCGCCTGCGGCCCGTCGCACAGCGCCGTCTCCGGATGCGGGTGCACGTCGACGAGGATCCCGTCGGCGCCGACCGCGATCGCGGCGCGCGAGAGCGGCAGGACCAGGTCTCGCCGCCCGCCCGAGTGCGAGGGGTCGATCATGACCGGCAGATGCGAGAGCGCGTTGACGACCGGCACCGCGCTGATGTCCAGGGTGTTGCGGGTCGCGGTCTCGAAGGTGCGGATGCCGCGCTCGCACAGCACGATGTCGAGGTTGCCGCGCTGGGCGATGTACTCGGCGGCCATCAGCCACTCCTCGATCGTCGCGGACATCCCGCGCTTGAGGAGCACCGGCTTGCCGGCCGCTCCGACCGCCTGCAGGAGGCCGAAGTTCGCCGCGTTGCGGGTGCCGATCTGCAGCATGTCCGCGTAGGACGCCACGAGCTCCACGTCGTGGGCGTCGACCACCTCGGTCACCACCGGCAGCCCGGTCTCCTCGCGCACCTCGGCCAGGATCTTCAGCCCGCGCTCGCCCAGCCCCTGGAACGCGTACGGCGACGTGCGCGGCTTGTACGCCCCGCCGCGCAGCAGCGTCGCCCCTGCTGCCTTGGCCATCTGCGCCGCGCCCAGCGTCTGCTCGGGCGTCTCGACCGCGCACGGGCCGGCGACGAGCGTGAACGTCCCGGGCCCGATCGGCACCCCGCCGACCTCGACCGTCGTCATCGCCGGGTGGTGCTCGCGGCTGACCAGCTTGTACGGCGTGCTGACCCGGACGACGTCGCTGACCCCGGGCATGGCGTCGAGCTCGAACCCGCCGAAGAGCGTGACGTCGCCGACGAGGCCGATGATCGTGCGGCTGACGCCGCGGCTCACGAACGCGCGCCCGCCCGCGGACTCGACGCGGTCGACGACCGCCTGGATGTGCTCCTCGGCGGCCTCGGGGGCCATGACGACGACCATCGGACGTTCCTTCCTGGACTGCGACAGGGGTTGTGCGGCAACGAGAAAGCCCCGGGCCAGACGGCCCGGGGCTGATGTTTGTCGGTGCGGGTGCGGCTCAGGCAGCAGCTGCCGGGCGCCCCGCCCGAGCTGCCTCGGGCGCGTCGCCATAGCTAAAGAACCGGAAACCCACGGACGCAGCTTAACCCCACCGCATCCGCGGGGAAAGCGGGTTCTGGCGAACCCGCCGCGTCACCCCTGCGGCACGAGCTGGCTCAGCGTGAGCCGGCCTCCCTCCGGGTCGGTCACGACGGCCTAGACGGTCGACGGCGTCTCGTGGTCGAGACGACCGTCCCACCCAGCTGCTGCACGTGCGCGGCCGACCGGTCGCGGTCCGCCACCGTGAGCTGCACGTGCCAGCGCGGCGCCTCGCCGCCCCGCGCCCGCGCGATCCCGGCGACGACGTCGGCGAAGCCCTCGGGCGCGAGCTTCTGCCGCTCGAAGATCCCGGGGTCGACGGTCGAGGCGAGGTGCGCGCCGTAGCCCGGCAGCGTGACCATCGCCCAACCCGGTGCGGGGTCGCCGGGGAGCGAGGACCAGCCGAAGGCCTGCCCGTAGAACGCGAGCGACGCCGCAGGGTCCGGCGAGTGCAGGATGCTGACGTTCCAGGCACCCGGCACGTTCGCGACCTGCACCCCGAGCCGCCGTCGCGCCTGCCACAGCCGGAACGCCGCGCCGTGCGGGTCCTCGCCGGCCGCGGCCCGGCCGCCCGGGCCGGCGTCCCACGGCGGCTCGGTCACGTCCCTCCCGCCCTGGTCACCGCCCGCGCCGCCGCGCCGGCGTCGTCCACCGCGACGTACGTCCGCCACGGGCTGCTCGCGCTACCGGACCCGATCGCAGCCACATCCCTGCCGTCGAGCGAGGCGATGAGGGACGCCTCCGGCGCGCCCGTCGGCAGGGCGTCCTGGAACGCCCGGCCGAACAGCCCCGCGTAGAACTCCGCCGCCCCGTGCGGGTCGGGCCGCTCGATGTCGACCCAGCTGGGCACGCCGTGCGGGTACGTCCGCGCCAACGCCATGGCTCCTCCCTCGATGCGCTCCCGGTGGCGTTCTTCGCGGCTCCTACCCCGGAGCGCGAACTCGGCTAGCGTCCTGGCATGGAGATCCTGGGGGACGGCAGGCCCGACGAGCCGCGGCCGAACGGCAGGCCGAAGGCGGCTCCTCCGGAGGAGGTGTTGAGCGAGGACGAGCTGCTCGGCCTCGACCCGGCTGACGCAAACGAGGACGCCGAGGCCGACGAGGACGCAGGGCCCGCGGCCGCGCGGCGCCGCACCGTCGGAGCAGAGGCGCTCGCGGTCGCCGCCGCCGTGCTCGCGCTCGCCGCCGTCATGGGCAGGGTCGAGTTCTACTCGACGCTGCGGCTCTACTCCACGTTCGACGAGGGCCCGAGCTGGGGCTCGTCCGTGTGGGCGGCCGCCGGCCTCTGGGCGCCGGGGCTGCTGGCCATGCTGCTCGGGCTGCTCGCCGTGCGCAGCGACGCGGGGCGCACGTCATGGGCGCGGCCGCTGGCGCTCGGCTCGGTGCTCGCGGTGGCCGGGATGGTGCTCCTGGTCTTCCTCGGCATGTTCTACGACCTGGAGGTGGCACCCGACGTGCCCGAGAGGTTCTAGCTAGCCGGCGTCGCGCAGCTGCTTGAGCAGCGCGATGTCGGCTGCGTGCTTCTCCCCGTCGGCCTTGCCCGGTGTCTCGATGACGAGCGGCACGCCGCGCACGGCCGGGTGGCGGAACAGCTCGGCGAAGGCGTCCGGGCCGATGTGCCCGGCCCCGATGTTCTCGTGGCGGTCCTTGGACGACCCGACGACGTCCTTGCAGTCGTTGGCGTGCACCAGCTGCAGCCGCCCCTTGCCGGCGACCTCGACCAGGCGGTCGAGCGTCTTCTTCACGCCGCCCGGCTGGGCCAGGTCGTGCCCGGCGGCGAAGGCGTGGCAGGTGTCGAGGCAGACGCCGAGCCGGGGGTGCCCGTCGAGCGCGTCGAGGTACGGGCCCAGCTCGTCCATCGTGGAGCAGAGCGACTGCCCCTGGCCGGCGGTCGGCTCCAGCAGCAGCGCGGGCGCGTCCTCCAGCGCTTCGAGCTCGTCCAGCAGCGGCAGCAGGCCCTCGCGCGTCCGGGCGAGCCCGACCTCGCGGCCCGCCGAGTCGACGGTGGAGCCGGTGTGCACGACCACGCCGCGCGCCCCGATCGCGGCGCCGCGCCGCAGCACGTGCCGGAGGGCGTCGGCGCTGCGCTCGGACGTCTCCACCGTGGGGGAGCCGAAGTTGATGAGGTACGGCGCGTGCACGAACGCGGGTACCTGAAGCTCGCTGCACCGATCGCGGAAGAGCGAATCCTGCTTCGGGTCACCGGCGCTGGCCGCCCAGCCGCGCGGGTTGCCGACGAACACCTGCACGGCCTCGGCGCCGACCTTGTCCGCGTAGCCGAAGGCGCCCCTGGCGAGCCCTCCGGTGGTGGGCACGTGGGCGCCGACGAGCGAGGTCTCGCGAGGCGGCACGACGGATGGGTCAGACCGTGATGATGGTGACGGTGGAGCCCTTGGGCGCGCTGGAGCCGCGGTCGGGGTTCTGCCCGAGGACGCGGCCCAGGATGTCGGTCCCGCGGCGCTCCACCTCGAAGCCGGCGGCCTCGAGCTTCTCGACGGCGTCGGAGACCTTGTCGTCGATCACGTCGGGCACCTGCACCAGCGGCGGGCCGAGCGAGACGACGAGCTCGACCGTGCTGCCGCGCTTCAGCCCCTTGCCGGGAGCGACGGACTGGGAGACGACGTCGCCCTTGGCCACCGACTCGGAGTACTCCTCCGTCGTGCTGGCCTTGAGCCCCGCCGCGGTGAGCAGCTCGGTGGCCTCCGCGGACGGCTTGCCCTCGAGCTCCGGCACGGGGATCGGCTTGGGCCCGCGGCTCACGACGAGCGTGACCGGCCGATTGACCCGCAGCGCCCGCCCGGCCGCCGGCTCGGTGCCGAGCACCCGGCCCTGCTGGACCTGCTCGTCGTACCGGTTGACCGAGCGCCCGACGACGAGCCTGGCCCGCTCGATGGCCGCCGTCGCGTCGGCCGGAGCCTTGCCGCTCACGACGGGCACCGGGATCATCTCGGGCCCGCGCGAGACCACGATCGTCACGGTGCCGTCGCGCAGCACGCGCTCGCCCGTCCCGGGGGATGCCTTCACGACCTCGCCGGCCGCGACCGTCTCGGACCACTCGTGGCGGACGTCCAGGGCGAGCCCGGCGCGCTCGGCCCGCTGGGTCGCGACCGCCTCGGTCACGCCCGCGAGGGCGGGCGCGGTGGTCCAGCGGATCGGCCCGGCGTACCAGAACACGCCCCCGGCGACGAGCGCGGCCAGCACGAGCGCGGCGAGCACCGCGCGGCGGCGGCGCACGGCCCGCCTGCGCCGGGCTGGCACCGGACGGCCGCCCTGCCGGGTGGTGTGCTCGCTGCGCAGGTGCGCCGGGCCGGGCCGGGGCGGCGGAGGGGTTCGCGAGGGCCCGCCGCGCGCGACGAGCTCGGTGGGCTGGTCGGCGGGCCCGAGGGCGGCGCGCACCGCCTCGAGCCCGGCGAGCAGGGCGCCGGCGTCGTCCGGGCGGCCGTCCGGGTTTCGGTCGGTGGCACGGGCGACGAGCGCGTCGAGCGCCGGCGGGATGCCCGGCACCCGCGACGACGGCGGCGGGACGTCCTCATGGACGTGACGGTACGCGACCTGGATGGGGGTCTCCCCGTCGAACGGGCGGCCCCCCGTGAGGCACTCGAAGAGCAGGATGCCGACGGCGTAGACGTCGGCCCGCTGGTCGGCGACGCCGCGCTCGAGCAGCTCCGGCGCCAGATAGCTCACGGAGCCGAGGATCGCGTCGGTGCGGGTCGAGCTCGCCGCCGTCGCAGCCCGGGCCAGCCCGAAGTCCGCGACCTTGACCCGGCCGTCGTCGCCGAGCAGGACGTTCTCCGGCTTCATGTCCCGGTGCACGAGGCCGGCGCGGTGGGCGGCCGCGAGGGCCGCCAGCACGTCCGCGATCAGGTCGAGCGCCTCCGCGGCCCCGAGCCGCCCGCGGTCGCGGATCTCCGCGCGCAGGTTGCGGCCGTCGACGTACTCCATGGCGATCCACACCCGGTCCCCGTCGCGCCCCTGGTCGTGCACGGACACGACGCCGGGGTGCGACAACCGCGCGGCCGACTTGGCCTCCCGGATGAACCGGTTGACCGCCTCGTCCTCCGCGGCGAGCCAGGGGTGCATGACCTTGAGCGCGATCGTGCGGTCGAGCCGCTCGTCCACGGCCTCGTAGACGACGGCCATCCCGCCCGCCGCGACCCGGCGCACGACCCGGTAGCGGCCGTCGACGACCTGCCCCAGGAGCGGGTCGAGAACGGTCGTGTCCACGGTCGGAGTGTACGAGCGGGAGGTCGGCTGCCCCGGCAGGCACGCAGCATCCGGGGCCGTTCCCGTGCGAGTCAGCGGAACCGGGCCCGCAGAGCCAGGATGTTCGCGACGTACCGCTTGGTGTCGGTGTACATCCCGTTGCGTCGGACGGAGGCGAGGCCCTGGTAGTAGCCGGCCACGGCCCGCTCGGTCGATCCGGCCGAGCGCAGCAGGACGCGCAGCAGGACGACCCCGGCGGTGATGTTGTCGCGCGGGTCGAGCAGGTCGAGACGGCGCCCGAGGATCGAGGAGGCCCAGTCACCGCTGGTCGGGATGACCTGCATGGTCCCGATCGCGTTCGCGACGGACACGACGCGCGGGTTGAACCCGGACTCCTGGTACGCCACGGCGAGCGCGAGCGAGGGGTCCACCCCGTGCCGGCGGGCGGTGGAGGCGACGAGGGCGCGGATGCTGTCGCGCGACGGCATCGAGCGGGAGGCGAGGATCGCGCGGTTCCGGGCCGCCCGGGCGACCGTCTCGTTCGGGTACGTCCGCCCGGCGAACGAGTTGCCGGAGTACGACGGCGACGGGCTCGACGCGCCCGAGGAGGAGCCGGTCGACCCGCCGCTCGTGGTCCTGCGGGTGACCGGGATGCGCAGCACCTGCCCGATGCGGATCACGGCGGAGTGACGGATGCCGTTGGCCTTGCGGATCACGGAGGCCTTGGTGCCGTAGCGCGCTGCCAGCTCGCCCATGGTGTCGCCGGGGACGACGCGGTGCGTGACGACGACCTTGCTCTTGCTCGTGCGCGGCGCGCTGCGGCTCGCCGACGACCGGGACGGGACGCTCAGCCGCTGGCCGATGCGGATGAGGTTGCCGTTGCCCGGCAGGTCGTTCGCCCGGACGAGCGCTGCCACCGAGGTGTGGTAGCGCACGGCGATCTCGCTGAGCGTGTCACCGCTGCGCACCGTGTAGGCGCCCCAGCCGGGGGCGCCCGCGGTGACCAGGCCGGCGAGGAGGAGCGGCGCGCCGCCGGCCACGAGGGCCCGCTTCCAGCGGCCGCGCGGCGAACGGCGACGGCGAGCGCCGGCGCCCGCCTCCCGGCCGGGGGCCTGCCCGGTCGCTGCTGCCGTCGGGCCGCTCGGCTCCACAGGCTCGTCCAGCCCGTTGGCGGGCTGCGCGTACGGGGTCACTGGGGCTCCTCGCGTCGGTGTGCCGCTGCCGCGCCAGCCCCCGTGCTGGAAGAACTCGGCGTGTCGCTACGGCTCTCGTCCGGAAGACGGTAATAGCCTTGTGACGACTGTGACAAGTGGGGTCCTTGTGACCAGGTTGACTCGTTGCCGACCTGTGCCCTTTTTGTCTGGATCCTGTGGCCCGCGGAATCGCCCGACCCCACGGCTCGGGCGCCGCTCAGGAGGGCGCGAGGGGCAGGGGCTTCCGGTCCGCCCCGCCCTCCGTGGCACGCTAAGTCGGTGACTGACGCACTCGGTTCCGCCGCCGTCGACGACGTCGAGAGCCTGGTCCCGGCGTGGCTGACCGTTCCCGAGGCCGCGGAGCAGCTGGGGCTCGACGTCGTACGCGTGCGGTCCCTGCTCAAGGACCGGCACCTGCTCGCCGTGCGCCGCGGCGAGCGCAACGTCCTCTCGATCCCGGCCGCGTTCGTCTCCGACGGCAAGGTCCTCAAGGGCCTGCCCGGGCTGCTGACGCTGCTCGCGGACGCCCGCTACAACGACACCGAGTCGCTGCGATGGCTGTTCACGGCCGACGACAGCCTGCCCGGGACCCCCGTCCAGGCGCTCACCGAGAACCGCGGCACCGAGGTCAAGCGGCGGGCCCAGGCTCTCGCGTTCTGACGCTCCGCCGCCCGCTCAGGCGACCATCGGGACGGGCGCGGGAGCATCGGCCCCGGACACGGTGACCCGGTTGCGCCCGGCCTCCTTCGACGCGTAGAGCGCCGCGTCGGCGGCGGCCACCAGGCCCGCGGGCTCCTGGCCCGCCTGCGGGTGAGCCGCCACCCCGACGCTGACCGTCACGCGCGGCTCCACGGCGATGTCCTGCACCGCCGCGCGTACCCGCTCGGCGACCGCAGCGGCGTCCGCGAGCGCGGTCCCCGGCATCACGAGCGCGAACTCCTCGCCGCCGTACCTCGCCACGATGTCCTCACCGCGGACCGCCTGCGCCACCGCTGCGGCCACTCGCTGCAGCGCGACGTCGCCCGTCTGGTGGCCGTAGGTGTCGTTGAGCCGCTTGAAGAAGTCGATGTCCAGCAGCGCGAGCGACAGCGGTGCGCCGGACCGGGACGACCGGGACAGCTCGCGCTCGAGCGCCTCGTCGAAGCTGCGCCGGTTCGCCACCCCCGTCAGGGCGTCCGTGGTCGCCAAGGCGGTCACCCGCTCGAGCAGCCATGCCCCGGAGAGCGCGAGCGCGGCCGTCGCGGCGAACCGCTCGACCATGTCGACCACGCGGCGCTCCACCCGGCCGCCGGGGCGGGGCCGTCCGCCGGGGGAGCGCAGCCCGGCCTGCTCCACGACGAGGACGCCCAGCGGGCTGTCGTCGGCGACGAGCGGGAAGGCGAGCACGTTGCGCGCGCCGTCCAGCACCTGCGCGAGCCAGGGCTCCTCCCGCCCGTCCAGCGCGGCGACGCGCAGTGTGCGGCGCTCGCGCAGCGCCCGGGCCACCAGCCGGTCGTCGTCCGGGCGGCCGCAGGTGTCGACGGCCTCGTCCGAGCCGTGCACGGCCAGCGGGACGAGGTCACCCTGCGGGGCCGCGAGCAGCACGGCGCGGGGGAAGCCGAACGTCCCGACCACCTCGTCGACCAGCGCCTGACCTGCCAGCGCGGCCGACACGCTGCGCTCGAGCCGCAGGCCCAGGGCGGCGAGCGCGGACAGGTCGTACGTGCGGCGCCGCAGCTCCCGCTCGTTGACCGCCGCGAGCGTGGCCGTCGCGGCGGTCACGCCGAAGGCGACGAGAAGCAGGGCCAGCAGCTCGCGGGCGGGCGCGTCCCGCTCGAGCTGCCAGGCGGTCGCCGCCAGCATCGCGTGCCAGAGCGCGAGCTTGAGCCCGGTGCGGAAGCTGCCGAGCAGCGTGGCCGCCACGAGGTGGACCACCACGAGGTACTGCAGCGGCGTGCCCACGCCGGCCGCCCCGTAGGTCGTCAGGGCGAGGTAGACCCCGTCCAGCAGCAGCGTGATCCCGAGCAGGCCCACGGCTCGCGTCGTCCCGCGCCGGGCGGCCCGGGCGGGCAGCAACGAGACCGCGAGGTAGCCGGCGGTCGCGGCCCAGAGCCCCGCTGCGACCTCGCCCCCGAGCACCGGCGTCCCGGCCAGCACCGCGGTCGCGAGCGCCATTCGGACCGCCTGCATCCAGAACAGCCGGTCCGCCAGCGGGACCAGCCCGGGGCCTGAGGTGGCGGTGCGGGCCGGCTCGGCGCTGGATGGCTGCTGACGGCTCACTCGTCGTTCCCCCGGATCCGGTCGTCGAACGGCAGGTCGGGCGCTGCGGCCAGCGGGGCCAGCGCGAGCTTGGGGTCGCGGGCGTCCAGCCTGCGCTGGACGAGCAGGAAGCCACCGAGCAGCGGGAGCGTCCCGATCCCCACGGCGGCTCCGGTCGCGGCCGGGCCGGACACCCGGTGGGCGGCCGAGACCGTCGCGCCCACTGCCCGGTCGAGCGCCGCCGCCGCCCGTTGCAGGAGGCCCACCGGCCCGCCGGGTGCGGGAGGAACGGCCGGTGCCGAGCCGGCCGCGGCGCCGACGAGCGGGACCGTCACGGCCGGGCCGCCCGGAAGGGCCTGCACCCGCGGCTCGGGCGCCCGAGGCGCGGCGGCCGCCCTCGGGGGCGCGGTCCGGGGCGTGGCCGGGGCACCGGCACTCGGGGCAGTGGTACTCGTGGGAGCGGTCGGGGCAGTGGTCGGCTGGTCGTCACCGCCGGGCACGGACGGGCTCGCCGTCGGCCGGAGGGAGCCCGCGGCGGGCGGGGTACTGCCGGGCGGCCCGGGAACCGGCCCCGGCCCTGTCGCCGGCGCTGGTGCCGACCCTGGCGCAGACCCGGGTGCCGGCCCTGTTCCCGGCACAGCCGGAGCAGGCGCCGGGACCCCCGCGGCAGGAGGCGGCGCGGCCGGGGCAGCCGGGGCAGCCGGGGCGAGCAGGGTCGCCCAGGCGAACGTCGCGTCCGCGCTGCGCCCCTGCGCGCGGTCGTCGTCGCGAAGCGCGAGAGTGATGCGGTACGTCGCGGCCCCCGTGCCGGCGACGGCGCCGCCGCCCCCTGCCGCGGTCGCGGCGGTCCCGTGGGCTGTCGCCAGCCCGGCGAGCGTGCCGCTGAAGACGGGGATGCCGGTGAAGCCGGTGCAGTCGCCGTAGCGGCCGCCCGTGCCACGCTCGACCCGCAGCTCGAGGTGGTCAGCCAGGCCGGTGCCCGAGGCAGCCGCGAACAGCCCGAGCCCGGAGCCCTCGGGCAGCCCGGCGTACGAGACCTGCACGCAGGCGGCCTGCTCCCGCCCGGGGACCAGCCCGGGCAGCGCGAAGAGCGGGCCGACGGCGTCGGTGGCCAGCCGCGGCCGGCCGGTGTCGGCGTCCGCGGGGGCGATCGGGGCGGCGACGAGCAGGGCAGCCAGCAAGGCCGGCACGCCTGCCCTGCGCCCTCTCACGCTCCGGCCCCCCAGCCGCCGCGGCGCGGACGGCCGGCGGCATCCGCCCATCGGCGGCCCGGGCGGGACCTGAGCGGGGGCTCCGGAAGATCACCCGACCGGCGGGGCCTCCGTCGGTCGGGTGCGCCCCGTGGCTAGGCGTCCTCGCGCTCGGGGTTCTCCAACCGGAAGAAGTTGCTCTGCGAGCCGTTGGCCCGCTCCTCCTGGTAGATGAAGTTGAGCTTGCGCGCGTCGAACGCCTCGAACCACTTGTCCCACGACACGTGCTCCAGCGAGTCGCCGCCGTAGCCCGGGAAGTCGAAGCGCAGCACCCCCAGATGCCCGTCGTGCTCAGTGCCCGGCACGGTCGACGGGGTGGCGCCCCGGTCCTCGGCCCACTGCCGGATCACGTCGTGGTGCGTGGTCACGAGGCTGCGGCCCGGGCGCTCCGGGTCGTCGTCGGGGGAGGTGATCTCCTGGGAGTACTTCAGCGACTTGGACTCGTCGGACCCGTGCCGGATGCCCCCACCGGAGTCCTCCGGCGCGCCGCCCGCGGAGTCACCGCCCGCACCCTCGTCGCCCCAGCGGCCGCGCTCCCGGTACGTGGCGCTGACCGCCTTGACCAGGTCCTCCTTGTGCAGGTCGCCCGCGTCCTCGACCCCTTCCGTGCGGGCGAGCTCGCGCAGCTCGTCGACCTTCATCGCGCGCAGCTCGGTCTCGCTCAGCCCCGGCGTGTTCGGCGTCTGGTTCCCGTCGTTGGCCATGCCGTTCGCCTACCCCGGGCGGTCGCGGGCATTCACACAGGGCGCTCGCGCCGGAGGCAGGCGCCTGCACGGCGAGGGGCGCCGGGCGAGGTCAGCGGCGGCCGTGCGCGTCCTCCGGTACGAGCGTCCGGCCGGCTCAGCGGACGGGGGAGAGCCGCCGCCAGGACGCCTGCTCCCGCCGCGCGAGCGCGGCACGCGCCAGCCCGGGCACGGCGACGCGCAGCCGCCGCGGGAGCGGCACGGACCGGCGCTCGGCCAGCACCTCGTAGCCGGCGTCCTCGATCTCGTCGAGGATCCCGCCGTACAGGGCGGCCGCCGTGCGGATGCAGTCGCGGCTCGTCGGGTCCAGCAGGAGCGGGCCCGGCGCGGCTGCCGCGTAGAGCTCCCGGCAGCGGTCGACCTCGAAGCGGACCAGGTCGCGCACCGCCGGGCTGCTGGCGCCCGCGCGTGCCTCGGCGGCGAGCTGCTCGCGGGTCACGCCGAACTGCTCCAGGTCCTCCAGCGGCAGGTAGACCCGGCCGCGCTCGAGGTCCTCGGCCACGTCGCGGATGAAGTTCGTGAGCTGGAACGCCTCCCCGAGCGCCTGCGCCGGGGCGTACGCCCGGTCGTCGAGCGGCTCGAGGATCGGCAGCATCTGCAGCCCGATCACGGCTGCCGAGCCGTACATGTAGCCGCGCAGGTCCTCGAAGGTGGCGTACTCGCTGACCGTCAGGTCCATCGCCATCGAGTCGAGGAAGGCCTTGAACAGCGGGGGCGGGATGTCCCACGTGCGGATGGTGTGGATGACCGCCCGGCAGACCGGGTCGGCGCTGTCCCCGCCGTCGAGGTCGGCCAGGAAGCGCTCGCCCCACGGGGTCAGCGCCTCCGGGTGCGGGTCCACCAGCGAGTCGACGAACTCGTCGGCGTAGCGCGCGAAGCCGTAGAGCGCGTGCACGTGCGGGCGCTTGGCCGCCGGCAGCAGGAGCGTGGCGAGGTAGTAGGTCTTGCCGTGCTCGGCGTTGAGCCGCCGGCACTGCTCGTAGCAGGCGCGCAGCGCCGGGTCGGTGATCCCCGCGGCGTCGAGGTCCCGCTCGCTCATCGCACCCCTCACAGGAGAGCGCGGGACCGGTACGTCCTGTCTCGCCCGGTGATCCGCTCGGCCGCCAGTCTTCCGCTGATCAGCACCATCGGCACCCCGACGCCGGGCTGGGTGCCGCTCCCGGCGAAGACGACGTTCTGCCCCCAGGTGTTGCGCGGCCGGAAGGGGCCGGTCTGGAAGAACGTGTGGGCCGCCGCGAAGGGGGCTCCGCGCTCCATGCCGCGGGCCTGCCAGTCCAGCGGGGTCGTCACGTGCTCGACCTCGATGCCCGCCCCGAAGCCGTCCAGCCCGCGCTCCTCGAGGGTGGCGACGACCCGGTCGCGGTAGCGCGGGCCCTCGACCCGCCAGTCGATGGGGGCGTCGAGGTTCGGCGTCGGGAACAGCACGTAGTAGGACTCGCGGCCGGCGGGCGCCAGCGTCGGGTCCGAGGCCGTGGGCCGGGTGACGAGGTACGAGGGGTCGCTCATCAGCCGGCCGTCGTCGATGACCTCGCGGAACACGCCCTTCCACTCCCGGCCGAACGAGATGTTGTGGTGGGCCATCGCGTCGTACCTCGCGGTCGAGCCGGCGTGCAGCACGAAGCACGACGGCGAGTACTTCAGCCGGCGCAGGCTCAGCGGGCTGCGGCCGAGCAGGTCGCGGTAGGCGACCGGGAGGTCGGGGTTGAGCACCACGGCGTCGCAGGGGATGCGCTCCCCGTCAGCGGTGTGGACGGCGACGGCCCGGTCGCCGTTCAGCTCGACCCGGGTGGCCTCGGTCGACCAGCGGAACTGCACGCCGTGCTTCTCGGCCGCGGCGGCCAGCGCGCGCGGCACCGCGTGCATGCCGCCGCGCGGGAAGAAGACCCCGGCGACGGAGTCCATGTAGGCGATCACCGCGTAGATCGAGAGCGCGTCGTAGGGGGACAGGCCGGCGTACATCGCCTGGAAGGAGAAGACGCGCTGGGTGCGCTCGTCCTTGAGGTACTGCTCGACCTTCGGCGCCAGCTTGCGGAACCCGCCCATCGCCGCGAGCTTGGCCAGCGAGGGCGTCAGCAGCGTGAAGGGCGAGTCGATGTTGCGGTCGATGAAGTCGCGCATCTCGTAGCGGTAGAGCTTCGAGACGAAGTCGACGTAGCGCCGGTAGCCGGCTGCCTCGGCGGGCCCGCAGACAGCATCGATCTCGGCGGCCATGGCGTCGACATCGGCGTGGACGTCGAGCGTGGAGCCGTCGGCGTAGGTCGCGCGGTAGAGCGGCGCGACGGGCGTGAGCTCCAGCCAGTCCTCGAGCCGCTCGCCCACGCAGTCGAGCGCGTCGGCGAGCAGGTCCGGCATGGTGAGCACGGTGGGGCCGGTGTCGAAGGCGTAGCCGCCGTCGGTGAGCAGCCCCGCCCGGCCGCCGGGGACGGCCTCGCGCTCCACCACGGTGACCTGGCGGCCCGCCCCGACGAGACGGAGCGCCGCGGACAGGCCGGCGAGGCCGGCGCCGACCACGACGACGCGGTCGGTGTGGCCGGATACGTGTCGCACGCGCGCCCCTCAGACCCGGCGGGCCGTGGCGGCCACGGCGAGGTCGCGCAGCACGCGGGCGGCCGGCCGGGCGATGAGCCCGGACTCCTCGGCGGTGCCCAGGGCCGCGAGCGCGGTGTCCCGGCGCTCGGCGATCAGCTGCTCGGTGCGGGCCAGCGCGCCGGTGTCGACGATCACCTCGCGCAGGGCGGTGACCCCGGCGGCGTCGAGCTCGGGGTCGCCGAGCAGCCGCTCGACGAGGGCGCGCTGGCCCGGCGTCGCCTGGGCGACCGCCTCGGCCACGAGCACGGTCCGCTTGCCCTCGCGCAGGTCGTCGCCGGCCGGCTTGCCGGTCTCGGCGGGGTCGCCGAACACCCCCAGCACGTCGTCGCGCAGCTGGAAGGCCTCGCCGATCGGCACTCCGTACGCGGTGTAGGCGGCCATCGTCGCCTGGCCCGCCCCCGCCAGCGCCGCCCCGAGCAGCAGCGGCCCCTCGACGGTGTACTTCGCGCTCTTGAACCGCGCGACCCGCAGCGAGCTCTCGACCGACTGGGACCCGCGGGCCTGCTCGAGGACGTCGAGGTACTGGCCGGCCATGAGCTGGATGCGCATGCGGTCGTAGAGCGGCTGCGCGCGCTGCACCGCCTCCTGGCCGAGCCCGCTGGTCCACAGCATCTGGTCGGCCCAGACCAGGCACATGTCGCCGAGCAGGACCGCGGAGGCGAGCCCGAACCCGTCCGGCGTCCCGTGCCAGCCCGCCGCGCCGTGCTCGGCGGCGAAGCGCTTGTGCACGGACGGCTGGCCGCGCCGGGTGTCGCTGTCGTCCATCACGTCGTCGTGGATCAGCGCGCAGGCGTGCAGCAGCTCCAGTGACGAGGCCGCGGCCACGATCGCGTCGCCGTCCGGGCCGCCGGCGCCGCGCCAACCCCAGTAGGCGAAGGCCGGACGCAGCCGCTTGCCGGTCTCGAGGAAGCCGCGCGCAGCGCCGAGCACCGGCGCAAGGTCGGCCCCCACCTCGTCCAGGCACTCGGCCTGGGCATCGAAGAAGGACGTGAGGGCCACGCCCACCCGCGTCCGCAGCCGGTCGACGTCGAGCGGGCTCGTGCCGTCGCCGCCGGCTGCCGGCGAGCCGAGTGGCGTCGACTCCGGCGCCGTTGTCGCCACAGGGCCTCCTGCTGTCCCCGCCCTCGGGCGGTCGTCCGGTGCCCGTCGGCCGCGCGTGGGGACGTGCGCCGACGGCCCGACGGTCCGTCGGGTTCCGACGAGCCTAAGCGAGTGATGCCGGGTCGGCAGGTCATGGCGCCGGTAACCTCCCACCGTGGCTGCTGGAACCCCTGCCGTGCCCGCTGGGCAGTCCTCCCTCCCGATGCCGACGCCCGCCGCCGAGCCGTTGACGGGGGCGACCCGGCCGCCTGCCGTGATCGGCCGCGCCGAGCGCCGGATCGGCGCGCTGCTGCGCTCCGGGGTGCCGTCCTTCTCGTTCGAGTTCTTCCCGCCGAAGACGGACGAGGGGGAGCGCCAGCTCTTCACCGCGATCCGCGAGCTGGAGCCGCTGCGGCCCACGTTCGTGTCGGTCACGTACGGCGCCGGCGGCTCGACGCGCGACCGCACGGTCCGCATCACCCGGCGCATCGCCGAGCAGACCACCCTGCTGCCGATGGCCCACCTGACCTGCGTCGGCGCTTCCCGTGCCGAGGTGCGCTCGGTCATCGGGCAGTACGCCGACGCGGGCATCCGCAACGTGCTGGCCCTGCGCGGGGACCCGCCTACCGGGGCCGGCACCGCGTGGGAGCCGCACCCGGAGGGCATGGTCTACGCGACCGAGCTCGTCGCGCTGCTGCGGGAGCTGGGCGACTTCTCCGTCGGTGTCGCGGCCTTCCCCGAGAAGCACCCGGAGGCGGTCGACCTCGACGCCGACGCCCGGGTCCTCGCGGCGAAGGCCGCGGCCGGGGCGGAGTTCGCGGTCACGCAGTTCTTCTTCGACGCCGCCGACTACTTCGGCCTGGTCGAGCGCGTCCGGGCGCTGGGCGCGGACCTCCCGATCATCCCCGGCCTCATGCCGGTGACCAACGTCAAGCAGATCGAGCGGATGAGCGTCATGTCCGGTGCCGCCTTCCCGGCCGCGCTCGCCGACCGGCTGCACGCCGTGGAGGACGACCCCGACGCCGTGCGCGCCGTGGGCGTCGAGATCCTCACCGAGCTCGGCCGCGAGCTGCTCGACGGCGGCGCCCCGGGGCTGCACTTCTACACCCTGAACCGGTCGACGGCGACCCGCGAGGTCTACTCCGCGCTCGGGCTGGCCGGCCGCTAGCGGCACCCGTGGGGGAGAGCCGGCGGGCGCAGGGGCTGCCCACGAGAGCGGGCTACCTCGAGCGGTGGTCCGCCCTGCACGGCGGCTACGACCCCGGCCGCTCACGGCTGGTCCGCGGCTGGCTCTCGCTGACGTACCTGCTGGCCCGGCCGCTCGCGCTGGCCCGGGTGCCTCCGGACGCAGTGACCCTCGGCGGGGCCGCCATCGGGCTCGGCGTGCCGCTGGGTGCGAGCGTGGGCGGGCACTGGCCCGCGCTCGCAGCCGTCGTGGTGCTCCTGGTGGCCGTGGTCGACGGGCTGGACGGGGCCGTCGCCGTGCTCACCGACCGGGCGACCCGCTGGGGGCACGTGCTCGACAGCGTGGCCGACCGGCTGACCGACTGCGCGTTCCTGCTGTCGCTCGGCCTGCTCGGGGCGCCCTGGCCCTTGGCCGTCGCGGCAGCCCTGCTGACCTACACGTCGGAGTACCTGCGGGCCCGAGCGGCGGCCGGCGGCATGGCCGACATCGGCGTCGTGACCGTGTGGGAGCGGCCGAGCCGGGTTGCCGTGACGGCTGTCGGCTGCCTGGCCGCCGGGCTCGACCCCAGCCGCGCCGACGAGTGGGCGACGCTGCTCGCAGCGGCCGGCACGGGCCTGGCCGTCGTCGGGCTGGCCCAGCTGGCCGTCGTGGCCCGGCGCCGGCTGCGCGGCTGAGGCCGGACGCGGCGCAGGGCCGTCAGCCGGCGTCGCGCAGCAGCACGGGCGCCACCCCGACCGTCAGTGACGAGCCGGGCTTGGCGGCGACCGCCCTGCCGTTGATGCCGACCGCACCCGACGTGCCGCTCGGGACGATCACCTTGACCGCCTTGGACGGGTTCCACACGATGCGGTCCCTGCCCACCCAGCACGTCCAGGTGCCGTCGAGCGCGGGGGCACAGCCGCGGAACGAGCGCCCCGCGAGCCACCCGCGGACCACGGCGTACGCGCGGCCGGCCGCGGTGAGCTTCGACCCGTCGCTCGTCATGAGGACGCCGACCTGGGTGTTGTCCCACATGTACCAGTACGCGCGGGAGATGCCGAGCGAAGCCGTGAGCAGGTAGGTACGGGCGACGTACCCCGCGGCCGTGGCCTCCGGCAGCTGCAGCGGCGCGACCGTCCCGCCCGTCGGCAGGCCGTAGTTGACCTCGGTGTTCCAGACCGGCAGCTTCACGTCCCGGCGGTCGAGCCGGTTGCGCACCTCGTTGTAGACGGTGAGCATCGTCTCCGGGGTGCCGGTCGCGTCCGGGTAGATGTGCACGTTGACGACGTCGGCGTGCTCGGCGCCGCCCGCGACGAGGTAGCGGGTCAGCCAGGCCTGCTGGGCGGGACGGCGGACGACGAAGCTGGGCGTCGTCACGGTCGCGCCCGGGTCGATCGCCTTGATGGTGTCGTTCGCGAGCCTGGCCAGGGTCACCAGCTGCGCCTCCGAGCCACGCCAGAAGTCGGTGACGTTCGGCTCGTTCCAGATCTCGTACTCGGTGATCTTGCCCTTGTAGCGGGTCGCGACCTCGCGGACGTACTCGACCCACTCGCCGTTGTTGCGCGGCGGGGAGCTGGCCCCGGGGCCGTTGTAGCCGGGCGCGCTCGGGTCGCTCGCCGCCCACTCCGGGGTCTGCCCGAGCACGAGCAGCGGCCGGGCGCCGTCGCGCCGGGCGGTGGCGACAGCGGCGTCGAGCCGCTCCCAGGACCACTTGTCGTTGGCCGGCTCGATCTGCCGCCAGGTCGTGCCGCTGTCCCACAGCCGCACGGCGCCGTACTCCGTGCGAGGCGCCTTGCCGTCCCCGATGCCCGCCGCGTGCAGGCCGAACAGGGAGGTCGGCAGCGTCCGCCCGGTCGCGAGGGGCGGGGACACCTCGTCGGAGGCGGGCAGCGGCGGCGTCGCCGTCGGCGTGGGGCCGCCGCCTCCGCCGGCGCTGCCGCCACCCGTCGCGGGCGGCCGGGTCGAGGGTGCGACCGGCGGGGCCGCGGGCGGCGTGGGGACGGCGGGGACCCCGGGGAGCCCGGTCGTCGGCAGCGCGGGGAGGCTCGGCGTCGCGACGACGGGCGGCGGCGGCACCGTGGGGATCGGGTACTCCGGCAGGCTCGTCGCGCCCTTGAGCAACCCGGTCTCCGGGTCGGTCAGCCAGCCGGGGGTGAGGGTGACCGGCGACTCCATGCCGACGGCGTCCGAGCCCGACCCGCTGGTCAGGCCGACCGTGACCACGGTCCCCGCCGCGAGCAGCACCGCGACCCCGCCCGCGACCACGGCCTGCGTGGACCGCTTGCCCGGCAGCGTGGGCCGGCGCAGGGAGGGGAGGCGGAGCGACGAGGCCTTGGGCAGCCGGGGGAGGCGCATAGACGGAGCGGGTCCTTCCGATGCAGCGGGCTCGTGCGGGTCGCCGTTTCGACGATACCTGTCAGACGCACCGGGCCTGGCTGTGCGTTGCGTGCCGGGGGTGCCCGCACGGCAGACTGCTGCCGCCCATTCCCAGCCCGTGGAGGAGCCCGATGCCCGTCCGCCTGACCGTGCTCGCCGACCCGCACGCCGGCGCGCTGTCCCGCCGTGTGGCCTGGGTGGCCGACGCGGACGGGGTGCCGCTGGGCACGGCGTTCCTCCGGCTCTTCGACCGGCCGGGTCAGGACCATCTGGCGGAGCTGACCATGACGGTCCATCCGGCCGAGCGCCGCCGTGGGGTGGGCACCCGGCTGCTCGGCGTGGCGGTGGAGGCCGCCCGGGCGGAGGGGCGCGGCTCGCTGCTCGCGCAGGCCGACGCCGGGTCGGCGGGGGACGCCTTCTGTGCGGCGCACGGCTTCCGGCGGGTGCTGACCCTCGTCTACGCCCGGCTGGCGATGGCCGAAGCCGACGTCGGCCTCGTCGACGCGCTCGCCGGCCGCCCGCACGCGGGCTACCGGCTGGTCTGGTGGGAGGGCGCCGTCCCCGATAACCTCGCCGTCGCGTTCACCGCCGCCCGGCCGGCGATGGACGACATGCCCACCAGTGAAGCGGACTTCGGGACCGTCAGCTGGGACGTCGAGGGCGTACGCGCCGCGGCCGCCGCCATCGAGCGGCGCGGCGACGTGCTCCACACCGTCGCCGCGGTGTCCGAGGCCGACGGCTCCGTCGCCGGGTTCACCGAGCTCGTCGTCCCCGGCGACGGGGCCGGGGACGCCCAGCACTACGGCACGGCGGTGGTCCGCGAGCACCGGGGCAACGGCCTCGGCCGGTGGCTCAAGGCGGCCTCCATCCGCATCGCCCGGGACCGGTACCCGCGCCTGGAGGGCCTGCTCACCGACACCGCCGACAGCAACGCGCCCATGATGCGGATCAACGCCGAGCTGGGCTACGCCCCGACGCACACCACCTACGAGTACCAGCGCGGCCTGTAGCGCCGTCAGCCCGGCCGTCGCTCGGCCGCGCGCAGCCGGCCGGCGAGGATGCGGCCGAGGTCGAGCAGCAGGCGGATCGCCAGCGCCGGGTGGGCCGCCGACAGCCGGTCGAACCCCTCGTGGTCCAGGCCGGCCAGCACCACGTCGGAGGCGGCGCGCACCTGCGCGCTGCGCGGCTCCCCGTCCAGGAAGCTGACCTCGCCGAACACGTTGCCGGCCTCGAGCTCGTCGACGAGGGTCAGCCCCTGCGTGCCCTCGGCCGGGACGAGGACCTCGACGTCCCCCTGGACGACGACGTACACCGACTCGTCGTCCTCGCCGACATCGGCGATCACCTCGCCAGGGGCGTAGCGCAGCAGGTGGGCGTGGGTGAACACCGCGGCCCACTCCTCCTCGGAGGCGTCCGCGAGAAGCGTGCCCCCAGGCCCGTCCATGGCCGCTCCCTCCGCCGGCGGTGGGCGAACGCTACCGCGGAAGGACCGGGCGTGCCGCCGGGCGCCACCTCGGCCCTGCGCGTCCGCGTCAGCTCGGGTGCGGCGAGGGCTCGGCGCGGCCGCGCACCGCCTGCTGCTCCTCCTGCTGACCCGGCTCGGGTGCCGGGGGCGCTGTGGTCGCGCGCGCGAGCTGCAGCAGTGCCACGCCGAGCAGCAGGCCGGTGATCAGGATCCCGATGCGCAGCCCGGCGAGGGGGCTCTCGAGGGCCGTCAGTGCCCCCAGGACGGCGACTCCGGACGCCATCCCGACCTGTCGGGCGGTGAAGTAGACGGCGGATGCGGCCCCCGCCCGGTCGGAGCCGGCGTCCCGGACCGCGAGCTGGTTGAGGCTCGGCGAGTAGATGCTGCTGCCCGCGCCGATGAGAGAGCCCGCCACCGTGAGGAAGACCCAGGAGCCGGGTGACGTGACCGCCAGAGCCACGGCCGTTCCCGCCAGGGCGATCGGCATCCCCGTGAGCAGCATGAAGCGGAGCCCACGATGCAGCAGGAGCGGATTGACCACCGTCGTGGTGACGACGGTCGTGACGGAGAACGGCAGGAGCGCGAGGCCGGCCTCCATGGGCGAGTAGCCCCAGCGCTGCTGCAGGTGGATCGCGAACAGGAACTGCAGCCCGAACACGTTCAGCGCGAAGGCGTAGCCCCCCAGCACGGCCGCGCGGAACGCCGGCCGGTCGAACAGCTCCAGAGGGATCAGAGGTTCATCAGCACGCCGGTCCCAGACGAGCAGCCCGGCGCCGACGGACGCGCCGGTGGCCAGCATCGCCAGGACGAGCGGGGACGTGACGCCGCGGTCGCTCAGCTCGACGAGGCCGCCGACGGTCAGCGCCAGGGCCAGCGTGCCGGCGAGCTGCCCCGGGACGTCCAGGCGTCGGCGAGCGGCCGGGGCGGGCCGCGGCAGGCGGGTCGCGGCGAGGGCCGCGGCCCCCAGCGCGACGGGGGCCATGGCCCAGAAGACCGCGCGCCAGCCCAGCGCCTGGGTGAGAGCGGCCCCGAGGAAGGGGCCGGCGAGCAGGGCGCCGCTGCCGAAGACCGACATGACGTTCAGCGCCCGGGACCGGTCCTGCCCGCTGGCGAAGACGTGGACGACGAGGGACAGGAGTGCCGGCAGCACGGCCGCGCCGGCGATGCCCTGGAGCGCCCGGGCGGCCAGCAGGACCGTGAGCGAGGGGCTCGAGGCGCAGAGGGCCGACCCGGCGGCGAAGGCGAGCAGGCCCGCCACGAGGACGTGCTTCGCGCCCAGGCGGTCGGCAAGGCCCCCGGCGAGCAGCAGCAGGCTCGCCAACGGGAGCAGGTAGGCGTTCGCGACCCACTCCATCCCCGCCGTGGAGGCTCCCAGGTCGTCCGCGATCCGAGGCAGCGCGAGATTGAGCGCGCTCCCGTCCAGGAGGACGACGAACATCGCCAGGTGCAGTGACAGGGCTGCGGCGCTCCAGGGGCCGGGCCGTCCGGCGGCCGGCCCGGTGCACCTCGTCGCCGCGGTCATGCCAGGAGCGCGAGCTCGGGCGCGGACACGTGCAGGACGGAGAAGGTCACGCAGGTCTCGGACACCGCCTTGACCGCCGTCGGCGCGTCGGGGGTGCCCTGCAGCAGGAACACGACGAGCTCCCAGGACGCGGGGTCGACCGCCCACGCCGCGGTGTGCAGGGAGCGGGCGTCGAGCTCGCGCAGGACGTCGTCCGCGCGGGTTGCCACGTGCTGAGGGTCGGCCTCGGGCGGCAGGCGAAGGGTCGCCGTGACGGCGTACGGCGCCTCGTCGGCCGCGCCACGCCGGCACCCGCCGGCGATCCACGTGCGCGCGGGCGGCCGCCCGAAGTCGCGCACGATGCCCTGGAACCCGCCACCCCTCCAGAGGAACCGCGCCGCGGCCGCCTCGTCGGTCCAGAGGTAGAAGGGCGCGTAGGCGTTGACCGCGTCCCCGGCGGCGACGTCACGCACGAGGTACGCCTTGAGCCCCAGCCCCGGGAGGTCGTCGAGGGCATGCCCGCGGGACGCGACGCGCTCGCGGACGACCCGCATGTCGTAGCCGCGGGGCAGCCGGATGTCGTAGTGCATGGCGAGCACGAGCACCTCCAGGGGCAGCGGCCGCAGGCGGGCGCGCCGGGGTCGAGCGGTGGACGCCGGTACCGTACATACGAGTAGGTACAGAGTCCACGCATTTCCCGTGACCCGGAGTCGGCACGGGGCAGGGGGGTATCGAGGCCTTGACGTAGCCGCAGCACAGGAGGAGAGACATGTCCACCACCGTGGAGAAGTCGATCGAGGTGGCAGTGCCGATCCGCACCGCGTACAACGCCTGGACCCGGTTCGAAGACTTCCCGCAGTTCATGGGCGGGGTCACCTCGGTGCAGCAGCTGGACGACCGGCGGCTCAGCTGGGTCGCGGAGATCGCGGGCGTGAAGCGCGAGTGGCAGGCGGAGATCCTGCAGCAGCTGCCCGACGAGAAGGTCGCCTGGGCTGCGACCGAGGGCGCGACCAACGCCGGTCAGGTGACCTTCACGCCCATCGGGCCGGCGAAGACCCGGGTCACGCTGCACCTGGAGTACGAGCCCGAGGGCCTGATCGAGGCGGTCGGGGACAAGCTCAACATCGTCGAGCGGCAGGCCGTCTCGGACCTGGAGAAGTTCAAGTCCTACATCGAGGAGAAGGGCGCGTCGGAGGGCTGGCGCGGCTCGGTGAACGAGACCATGGACGTCGGGGACGTGGGGATCGACGCCGCGGCCGACACCCAGGGGGACTCGGGCAAGGCCGGCGTGTCGGCGAAGGCCGTGATCACAGGGGCTGCCGCGGTCGTGGGCGCAGGGGTTGCCGCCGCGGCAGCGGCCAAGAAGACGGGCGGCGAGGACGCCCCGGCAGCCGCCCCCGTGGAGCCGGTGGGTGAGGTCACGGTCGTCCCGGCCGAGCCCGCGCCGCCCGTAGGCGACCTGGTGGAGCCGGTCGAGCCCCCGCCGCTGGTGACCGGCGAGGACTTCCGCACCGCTCCCTGAGCCGTCGCGCGGGCGGCGTGCGGCCCGGCGCTCGAGCCGCTGCTGCACCGGCACCGAACCGGTACTGCACCAGTGCCGCACCAGTGCCGCACTAGTGCCGCCGCCGCCGCCCGCGCAGCACCACCCAGGCGAGCAGCACGGCCGCGAGGGTGAGGAGCGCGATCGAGGCGTAGGACATGGTCGTCAGGCCTTCCCCACGAGCTCGGCGACGATCGCCGCGGACAGCCCGACCAGCGGCAGGCCGCCCCCCGGATGGGACGACCCGCCGACGAGGAAGAGCCCGGGCACGGGCGAGCTGTTGGCCGGGCGGAGGAACGCTGCCCGGGCACCGTTCGACGACGTGCCGTAGATCGACCCGCCGGGGGAGCGCGTCTCGCGCTCGAGGTCGGCCGGGGTACGCACCTGACGCCACAGGACGCGGTCGCGCACGTCGAGGCCGCGTTCGGCCATGATCTCGAGGACCCGGTCGGCGTACGCGTCGGCGAGCCCGGGCCAGGCCCAGTCCATCCCGCGCCCCGGCTCGTGGCGCGGGGCGTTCACGAGGACGAACCACGCTTCGTGCTCGTCGTCCGGCCGCAGCGCCGGGTCGTCGGGCGCCGAGACGTAGACCGTCGGGTCGTCCGGGGGCCGCCCGCCGAAGACCGCGTCGAACTCCTCGTCGTAGCGCTCGGGGAACAGCACCGTGTGGTGGGCCAGCCCGGGCGTGCGCCCGCGCAGCGCGAGCAGCAGCACGAAGCCGGACAGCGACGGGGTCGCCCGTCGCAGCGAGCGCAGCTCGCGCTGCGCGACGGGGCCCTGCAGCAGGTCGGCGTAGAGGTGGGACGCGTCCGCGTTCGCCACGACGACGTCGGCCCGCACCCGTTCGCCGTCGGCGAGACGCACCCCGACGGCCTTCCCGCCCTCGACGAGCACCTCGGCCACGTCGGCGCCGGTGCGCACGGTGGCCCCGGTGGCGCGGGCCCGCTCGTGCAGGGCGTCGCCGAGCCGGCGCAGCCCGCCCGGGACGTACCAGGCGCCGAAGGCCTGCTCGACGTAGGGCACGACGGCGAGGGCCGCCGGCGCGCGGCGCGGGTCCGAGCCGGTGTAGGTGGCGTAGCGGTCGAGCAGCATGCGCAGCCGCGGGTCCCGCAGATGGCGGCGGCCGAGCCCGCGCAGCGTGCGCCAGGGCGCCACGGTCCGCAGGTCGCCGACGCGCCGGGAGAGGCGCAGCAGGTCCCCCCGGTCCAGCGGGGACTCGAGGAACGGGCCGCGTGTGACCTGCCAGATCCGGTGCGCGACGTCGAGGAAGCGCTCCCAGTCGGCGCCGGCACCGTCGCCGAAGGCGTCGTCGAAGGCCTGGCGGGCCCTCGAGCGCGAGGCGTTGGGCACGTCGACCTCCGTTCCGTCGGCGAAGCGGTAGTGGAAGGCCGGGTCGACCGGGACCAGCTCGAGAACCTCCTCGAGCGGGGCGCCGGTCTTGTAGAAGGTGTCGCGGTAGACCGCCGGCAGCGTCAGCAGCGAGGGGCCGGTGTCGAAGGCGAAGCCGTCGCGCTCGAACCGCCCCAGCTTCCCGCCGACGACCGGGGCCTGCTCCAGCACCGTCACCTCGTGGCGCAGCGCGCCCAGCCGGGCCGCGGCTGCGAGCCCGCCCATTCCTGCCCCGACGACGACCACACGTGCCACGTCGGGGGAGCCTACGCGCCCGTCACCGGGCGCCCGCGCCACTGCAGGCGCCCCTGCCGGTGCAGCCGGTGCGAGCGTGCCGTCAGCCAGCCGAGGGCGGTGATCGACACCGGGTGGGCGAGCGCATCCGGCAGGGCACGGCCTCCGGTCCGGCGGGCCACGAGGACCCGCCCGGCCACGGCGGCGGCGTACCCCAGCAGCCCGGCGCGCGAGCCACGCAGTGCGGCGAGCGGTGGCACGACGTACGCCAGCCCGAGCAGCCCGAGGAGCGCGGCCGCCGCCGGTGGCGGGCCGAAGGCGGACCAGAGCGACTTGGAGTAGCCGTCGCGCAGCTCGGGCCAGCCCTCGTACATCCGGCAGGTCGCAAGGGCAGTGCCGTCGACGACCGTCCCGCGAGCCCCCGCCCGCTTGAACGCGCGCAGCAGCGCGACGTCCTCGACGACCTCGCTGCGCACCGCGGCGTGGCCACCGGCCCTGCCGTACGCCGCCGCGTCCACGCAGAGCAGCTGGCCGTTGGCGGCCGACAGCGAGGGGCGGGCCGACCGCTCGACGAGGCCGAGCGGCAGCGTGGTCAGCCAGGACCACTGCAACAACGGCTGGACGAGCCGCTCGGCGCTGGTCCCGGTCACCTGGCGCGGGTACGGCGAGACGAGGTCGAGCCCGGACGCCCTCAGCAGGGCGACGGCCGAGCGGACGGCGTGCGGCGCGACCACCACGTCGGCATCCACGAAGACATACGCGGTGCTGTTCGGGGAAGCTGCCTTCGCCAGCTGAGCGCAGGCCCAGGGCTTGCCGAGCCAGCCGGAGGGAGGCGGCTCGCCGTGCACGAGCCGGGCGCGGCCGCCCGCCAGCCTGCGCACGACCTCGGGCGTCCCGTCCGAGGAGCGGTCGTCGAGGACGACGAGCTCGGTGGATTCGTCGAGCGCCCCGAGCAGGCTCCGAAGGCACGGCGCGACCCGGTCGGCCTCGTCCCGCAGCGGGAGCAGCACCGAGACCTGCTCGGCGAGCGGCGGTGGCGCGGCAGGTGGGACGCGCAGCCGCGTCGCGTTGTACGCCGCGTGTGCGGTCCCGGCGGCGGACAGCGCCGCGCCGACGCCTACGAGGAGGGAAGCGAGCTTCACCGGTCTCTCAGCAGGGCGTGGGCGTACGGGACGGCGACGACGCCCATGCCGATCCCGCCGACGAGAGCGACGGTCGGCCGGCCGAAGAAGGCTGCGGCCGCGAGGACCGAGGACGCGTAGGTCCAGAGGTAGAGCGTGGCAGGGACGCCCTCCGGGCCCGGCCGGTCCGGCAGGAGCAGCCGGAGCAGCGTCATCAGCACGAGGGCGACGAGCAGCCAGCCGGCGAAGTTGGAAACGGGAATCTCAGGTATGCCGGGCAGCGCGGGGTCGGGGTCGGCCCAGCGCCAGTGCCCGGCGTCGACCATCTGCGGGTCGAGGAAGAGGTCCCAGCTCGCCAGGGCGAGCGCGCCGATTCCCACGGCGGCCCAGGCCCTGCCCGCGGAGAGCCGGCGGCCCACGAGGAGGGCGGGGTAGGTGAACATCGCCCAGGCGAGCGGGATGACGACCGGGACCCCGAGCAGCTTCGCGCCGAGGGTGCCTCTGTAGTCGTACTCGCCGAAGGGGAACCCGGTCGCGACGCCCAGCGCCTCCGCGCTCAGCCCGGTCCCGGCGGCGACCGCGAAGTACGCGCCGGCCCATGCGGGACCACGGGTCGCGGCGGCGTGGGCGAGGACGGCGGCCAGGAAGACGACGACGGTGACGACCGTCAGCCGGTTGCGGGCCGTCCCCTCGACCAACGGGTAGGCGATCTGGCAGCCGATCGCCGCGGCGGCCAGGACTGCGGGCAGCTGTCGGGGGAGCGCCCGCGGCGTGGCCGCGGCCCTGCTCGTGGACATCCGGGGAGCGTACGCGGCGGCGGGCGGGGTCGCCGCTCGAAGGGGGCTTGCATTGTTGGAGCATCTGCTCCAACAATGGTGCCGTGGCTACCGAGACGGCGTATCGCATCCGCCACCGCGGGGTGGCGTACGAGGTGGAGGCGCCCGTGCCCGGCCGGGCCCGCACGGCGCGGCTGCTCGCGGACGGGATCGAGGTCGACGAGCAGCAGGCGGGCTACCTGGAGCACGCCCGGCTGACGCACGGGGGCACCCGGATCGACGTCGGGTGGGACCTGCGCAACCGGGTCCACCGCTGCGACCTGGTCGAGATGCTCGCGGAGGCCGCCCTGCCCGCCGCGCGTGAGGAGCGGACCCCGCTGGACCCGCCGGACGGGACGCGCGCAGCCCGGCTCGCGCGCTTCAAGCGTGAGCATCCGCGGGTCTACGCGGCGCGCCACGTGGTGGCCGCCCTCGCCGAGGTCGCGGCCGCCCTGCTCGGGCTCCGGCTGCTCCTGTCCCATCTGCTCCCGCACCTGGACCTGCCCCGCCTCCGGCTGCCGTTCGACCTGCCGACGTTCGACCTGCCGAGCCTCCCGCTGCCCCGGGTG
>NZ_JAANNO010000004.1:265672-292534 GCF_011250645.1 Motilibacter aurantiacus | reverse complement strand
ACCTGCCGGACCTGCCCGACCTGCCGGACCTGCCCGACCTGGCGCTGCCCGGGTGGGTGTCGGCGGTCCTCGACTCGGTGAAGTACTGGATGCCGGTCGTGATCGCCGTCGGGGCGGCGGTCGGCGAGGTCCGGCGCCGGCGGGCGAAGGAGCGCGGCCGCGCCGAGCGGGAGGCGGCGTACGCGGGCGGGGCCCCGGCGCCAGGAGGAGACAATGGCGCGCGTGGCGCGGACCGTTGACCCCGAGAAGCACGAGGCCCGGCGCATGCACATCCTGGGCGCGGCCGGCCGCTGCTTCGCCCGCAAGGGGTTCGACGCCACGACGACCGCCGACATCTGTGCCGAGGCGGGTGTCGGCTCCGGCACGTTGTTCCACTACTTCGGCAGCAAGCGTCGCCTGCTGCACGCGTTGTTCGAGCTGGACGAGGCGGAGAAGGCGGAGCGGGCCCGGGAGGCGCTGGCAGCCGGCGACCCGCTCGTCGGCTTGTGGCACGTCGTCGACGGCCTGGTCGCCGACGTCCGGCAGCGCGAGTACCTCGGCCTCGTCAACGTCGTCATTCAGCAGTCGACGCGGGACCCCGACCTCGTCGCGTTGCTCGAGCGGACCGACGCGGCGGCCCGGGAGGCATTGGCGACCCTGATCCGACGGTGCTCGGAGGCCGGGGCGATCGACAGTGGCCACGACGCCGCGGTCACCGCGTCGTGGCTGCAGTCGTTGACGGACCTGCTCTACATCCGGCTGTCGGGCGACGAGTCGCTCGACACCGATGCCGAGCTCGCCGTGATGCGGGACGTGATCGCGCGCTTCCTCCGGCTGGCCTGAGTCAGACCGGGCGCCCGCCGTACGTCCCCTCGACGCCGAGCACCTCGAACCGCGCGAAGAGCTCCTCGGAGTACCACCCGGTCTCGGCCGTGCGCCGGACGGCCTCCACGTGCTGCGGGCTGCGGTGCGCGAAGTCGACCAGGCTGCGCGCCGAGTCCCACAGCGAGAACGTCCCCTGCAGGCCGACAGGCGCCTCTCCGACGCCGACCGCCAGGCGGACGCCGGGGGAGCGGTGCAGCTCGGCCGACACCGGCGGCACGGCGCGCCAGAACGTCACGGTGCGGGCCGTCCGGATCCGCGCCCTGGTCAGCGCTGCGACGGGCCCGTCGTGCCGGCGGGGGGCCGGGTCCCCGAAGGGCTGCCGGCCGGACCAGAGGCCGCGGCTGGCGAGCGGGCGCAGCGCGACCCTCAGCCGCTCCTCGGCCCGTCGCTCCCAGCCGCGGTGCACCGTGCCGTCGCGCTCGAACGCCGCGGCCGCGCCCTCGTCGTCCCACACCGCGAGCAGGCCCCAGTGGCGGAGGTCGGCGTCCCGGGTGCGGAAGGTGCGTCCGGAGCCGGTGCCGAGCAGCTTGGCGAACCGCAGCCCGGCGGCGCCGTGGACGGGCCGGCGGTCGAGGGCCATGCGGGCCGCCGCTGCCGGGATGCGGCGGGACGGGACGCCCCAGAGGTGCAGCGTGACGTAGGGCTCGGTCATGTCGGCTCGATCGTAGGTGGGATCGTCGGCGCGGGCCTCTCGGTGCGCGTGCCTCGGGTGTCTGTCCCTGCGGAGCCGGCTGCGGCACGCCCCCCCCCCGCGCCGCTGGTCGCGGACGTCCTGCACCGAGGCTGTCGCCCGGTCCAGCCCGGAGAGGCCGCGCAGGTCCGACTCGCCCCGCCACACGCTGACGGTGACCACCGACTACGCGGCTCCGACCAGGAGCAGCAGCCCCGCGAGCTGCCCGGCGCGGCGGCCGGGCGGCAACGGCCGCTGCTGCCGGCTGGGCCGGCTCACCGAGTGGGGCTACCCGCTCCTGTTGCGTCCGCACCTTCCGCAGCGATGGCGGCCTCGTACGTCAGCTGCGCCTGTTGTAGCGCCGCATCGTGAGGGTGCCGAAGACGGCCACGAGCACGGCGGACTCGGCGAGCACGAGGCCGATGTCTCCCATGTCGGCGGCCCCTTGCATCAGGCCGCGGATGGCCGTCACCAGGTGGGCGACCGGGTTGACGTCCACGACGGCCTGCAGCCAGCCCGGCATCGTCTCCGGGTCGACGTAGATGTTGCTCGCGAAGGTCAGCGGGAAGAGCGCCATCATGCTCGTGTTCATGACGGAGTTCGGGGTGCGCAGGACCAGCCCGAGCAACGTCCAGAGCCAGCCCAGGCTGAAGGAGAACACCAGCAGCAGGGCCACCGCGGCCACGACCCCGAGCACGCCTCCGTCGGGCCGGAAGCCGAGCGCGAGGCCCAGGGCGATCACGATCACCGAGGCGATGCTGAAGCGGACGACGTCGCCGAGCAGCGCGCCCACCAGCGCCGAGGGCCGCCAGATCGGCAGGGACTTGATGCGGTCGAAGACGCCCTTGGTGATGTCGGTGTTGAGGGCGACGCCGGTGTACATCGTGATCATCACGACCGTCTGCACGAGGATCCCGGGCAGGAAGAACTGCACGTACCGGTCGACCGACCCGGCGAGCGCACCACCGAAGAGGTAGGTGAACATCAGCGTCATCAGGACCGGGAACGCCGTCACGTCGAACAGCTGCTCGGGCACGTGCTTGATGCGCAGCATCGCGCGCCAGCCGAAGGTCGCCGACACCGAGAGCGGGCCGGGCCGGGGCGGGCGGGTGCCGGCGAGGAGCACCGACTGGAGCGCCTCTCCGGAGATCTCCTGCAGGGGCCGGGCGGGGGCGGGAGCCTGCTGACGGGCGTCGGTCGCGGTCACCGGGAGCTCTCCTCCAGGTCGGGGGACTCGTTGTCGTCGGGTCTGGTCGCGGCACGGCCGGTCAGCGCGAGGAACACCTCGTCCAGGCTCGGCTGCCCGAGGGAGAACTGCGCGAGCCCGATGCCGGCCCGGTCGAGCTCGGTGAGCGCGTGGGCCACCGGCCCCGGGTCCCCGAGCGTCGTGGTCAGCGCGTGCGGGTCGGACTCCTCGCGTACGTCCGTGGTGAGCACGCGCTCGAGCAGTCGGCGGGCGGCGGGCCGCTGGTCCGGGCGCTGGACGCGCACGAGCAGGGCGCCCGAGCCGACCGACGCCTTCAGCTCCCCGGGCGTGCCCTCGGCGATCACCCGGCCGTTGTCGATCACCGAGATCTGCTCGGCGAGCTGGTCCGCCTCGTCGAGGTACTGCGTCGTGAGCAGGACCGTGGTTCCACCCGCGACGAGTGCACGGACGATGTCCCATACCTGATTCCGGCTGCGTGGGTCCAAGCCCGTCGTCGGCTCGTCCAGGAAGATGAGCTCAGGTGTCACGACGATGCTCGCGGCGATGTCGATGCGTCGGCGCATGCCGCCGGAGTACTTCTTCACCTGCCGGGACGCCGCCTCCGTGAGGCCGAAGGCCGTGAGCAGTTCCTCGGCGCGGGCGCGGGCAGCGGGACGTGAGTAGCCGAGCAGGCGGGACAGCAGCACGAGGTTCTCCGTGCCGGTGAGGTCCTCGTCCAGGGAGGCGAACTGCCCGGTCAGGCTGATCCGGCTGCGTACCTCGTCGGCCTCGTGGACGACGTCGTGGCCGAAGACGCGGGCACTGCCCTCGTCGGGCCGCAACAGGGTGGCCAGCATCCGGATCGTCGTGGTCTTGCCCGCGCCGTTGGGGCCGAGGAACCCGTGGATGCGGCCCCGGCGCACCTGCAGGTCCACGCCGTCGACCGCCCGGGTGTCGCCGAAGGTCTTGACCAGGCCGGCGGTCTCGATGGCCAGCTCCGTCATTGGGTTCCCCCTCGTGCCGGTTCCTGCTGCCTTCGGCAGGCTAACCGGTGTTGGTCCTAGCCAACAACGAGTTACTTATCGGGTAGGAGCTTCGTTGCCTGGGGGTAGCAAGCCGCCGGGGCGGCGCCTGGTGCCGTGCCCCTGAATGCCGCGCATGGGTGCCACGCCGGCGGGTGCCTCGGGGCTCGCCCGGTCCCTCGAACGGGGAGTGGGGCCGACGTTGCGGGCTGTCGGGCCCAGGGGCTAGCCTTCCAGGTGTTCGAACAGACGTTCGAATGGTCCGGCTCGCCGGCACGGGACCTCGACCCCCCGTGCCGGTGAGGCGGCAGCGGGCGGCTCGACGGCCGGAGCGTGGGGAAGCGCCTCCGCCCGTCCGAGCCGTCCGAGGCCGCCGTGCCGGTCCTGCGCGTGTCGCCTTCCCCCGGCACTCGCTCGCCTCGGCGTGCGCAGTGAAGGAGAAGACCGATGAGACGGTACGACGACCCGGTGGACGTCCGTCGCCGCGACGACGCCCCTGAGCAGTTCCTCTGGCGCGGCAAGCTCTACGTCGTCCGCGACGTCCTGGCCCACTGGGTGGAGACCGGGGCGTGGTGGAGGGCGCCGTCCGCCCATCTCGTCCACGGCACCGACGAGCCGCCCGTGCCCACCGGTGCCGGCGGGCCTGTCTCCGGGCACCCGGCAGAAGCCGCGGGCTCGTCCACCCTTGCGCTGCAGGAGGCGGGCGAGCGGGAGATGTGGCGCGTCGAGGCGAGCGCGGGCCGTGCCGCGGGCAGCGGCGTCTTCGACCTGGCGTTCGACTGGGCCGTGGGCGGTTGGCGGCTCACGACGGCCCTGGACTGAGCCCTGACCGGTCAGGACGGGACCGACAGCAGGCCCGACGGAGGTCCGGACAGCAGCAAGGCAGGAGGAGGAGACATGACGACGGGGACATTGACCTCGACGCGCCGGGCGCCGTACCCCGCGCCGGTGCCGGGGAACACGCTCGACCTGCTCGACGCCGCACGGCGTGACCTCGCGAATGCCGCGGCAGCCACCGTGCCGGCCGATCGCTACGCCGCGTCGCACCGGGCTGCGCTCCACGCCGCTGCGGCGATCCTCGCCGTCCGCGCCCGGCCGGACGGGCGCCGGCGCGTCCGTACCGCGTGGGACCTGCTCGCCCGGGTGGCTCCGGAGATGCAGGAGTGGGCGTCGTTCTTCGCGGCCGGGGCGTCCAAGCGGGCCGCGGCGGAGGCCGGGCTGCGCCGGGCCGTGTCCGAGCGCGACGCCGACGACCTGCTGCGCGACTCCCAGACCTTCCTCTCCGTCGTCGAGTCAGCCCTCGGCCTGCTCGCCTGACCGGGCGGCTCCTGTCGGCCGGCTCTCCGGTCGGGTGCAGCTCATTTCCTGAAGCCGTCTTCGGACGGCTCCGGCTTCTCCGCTCTGGCAAGGCTTCCTCATGCTTCTCGACCGCGTTCCGGGCATCGTGCGATGACCGGAGACCCCTTCGTCCACCTGCACGTCGCGTCCGGCTACTCGTTGCGTCATGGCGCGTCCCACCCGCGCGTCCTCGTCGAGCGGGCGGCGGAGCACGGGATGGACGCTCTCGCCCTGACCGACCGGGACGGCGTCTACGGCGCGATCCGGTTCGTGAAGTCCTGCATGAAAGCGGGGCTCCGGCCGGTCCTCGGCGTCGACCTCGCGGTCGACCCGGCCGTCCCGCCGAGCACCGTCGCGCTACAGCGCGAGCTCGAGGGGCTGCGGGTCCGGAAGGGTGCCGTGCCTGCGCTCGCCGCGTCCGCCGAGCTCCGTGCCGAGGCGGGGATGCCGCCAGGCGTGACACCGGAAATGACACCGGGGATGACGGGGATGACGGGGATGACGGGGATGACACCGGCGGGCCGGCGTACCCCGGCCCGCGGCGGTGCCGAGGTGGACCCGCGCCATCCCCGCGTCGTGCTGCTCGCCGAGGGGGCCCGGGGCTGGGCATCGCTGTGCCGGCTGGTGTCCGCGACCCACCTGCGCGGGGAGCGCGGGCGGCCGGTGACCACGCTCGACCTGATCGCCGAGCACGCCGCAGATGGCGGCCTGCTCGTGATGGTCGGGCCGGCCTCGGACGTCGGCCGCGCCCTGGCCGCCCGTCGGGAGGACCGCGCCCGGGCGCTGCTGCGCCGCTGGCGGGCCCTGCTCCCCGCGGGCAGCCTCTACGTCGAGGTCCTCTCGCACCGCGGGCGCGGCGACAGCACGGCCGCCGCCCGGATGCTGGGGCTCGCCACCGAGGAGGGCGTCGGGGCCGTCCTCGCCAACGCCGTGCGCTTCGCCGACCGGTCGGACGCACCCGTCGCCGACGTGCTCGACGCGGCTCGCCGTCTGGTGCCGCTCAGCGAGCGGGCCGTCGACCGGACCAACGCCGAGGGGTGCCTCAAGAGCGGCAAGGAGATGGTGCTCGTCGCCGAGGAGGTCGTGCGGCTCGCCGGGCTGGGCGAGCAGGCGCTCTCCCGGCTGCTCGCGACGACGCGTGGTGTCGCCGACCGGTGCGCCCTCGACCCGGTCGAGGACCTCGGGCTCGGCCGGGCCCACCTGCCCGAGCTGGACGTCCTCGACCCCGCGGCGGTGAGCGGGGGGCGGACGGCCGACTCGGTCCTGCGCGCCCGGTGCGAGGCGGGGATCGGGCTGCGTGGGGTGGCCCCGACGAAGGAGGTGCTGGACCGGCTCTCCGCCGAGCTCGGGGTCATCGCCGGGCTCGGCTTCGCCTCGTACTTCCTCACCGTCGCCGACGTCGTGGACCTCGTCCGCGACATGGGCGTCCGCTGCGCCGCGCGCGGGTCGGGTGCCGGAAGCCTGGTCAACTACCTGCTGGGCGTCTCCGGGGTCGACCCCATGCGCCACGGGCTGCTCATGGAGCGCTTCCTCTCCCCGCTGCGCGCCCAGCTGCCGGACATCGACCTCGACGTCGAGTCCGCCCGGCGCACCGAGGTCTACGAGCGCGTCCTGGAGCGCTTCGGGGGCGAGCGGGTGGCGTGCGTGTCGATGATGGACACCTATCGCGTACGCCACGCGATCCGCGACGTCGGGGGAGCGCTCGGGCTTCCGCCGACCGAGATCGACACCTTGGCCAAGGCGTTCCCGCACATCCGGGCCCGCGACGCCCGCGTCGCGCTGCGCGAGCTGCCGGAGCTGCGGGCCAGCGGGATCGACGCCTCCCGGCTGGACCTCCTGCTCGGCCTGGTCGAGCGGCTCGACGGGCTGCCCCGGCACGTCGCGCTCCATCCGTGCGGGGTGCTGCTGTCGGACGCGACGCTGCTCGACCGCACGCCCGTCGAGGCCAGCTGGCTGGGCTTCCCGATGAGCCAGTTCGACAAGGACGACGTCGAGGACCTCGGCCTGCTCAAGCTCGACGTCCTCGGTATCCGCATGCAGTCCGCGATGTCCCACGCGATGGGTGAGGTCGCACGGGTGGACGGCGTCCAGGTGGACGTCGACGACCAGGCCCAGGTGCCGCTCGACGACCCGGCGACGTTCCGCCTCATCCAGTCCTCGCGCACCCTGGGCTGCTTCCAGATCGAGTCCCCGGGTCAGCGTGAGCTGGTCGGCAAGTTCGCCCCCGAGACCTTCGCCGACCTCATCATCGACATCTCGCTGTTCCGCCCCGGGCCGGTCAAGAGCGACATGGTCACCCCGTTCCTGCAGGCCCGGCAGGGGTGGAGCGAGGCGGTCTACCTGCACGACGACCTGCGCCCGGTGCTGGAGGGGACGAGCGGGGTCGTCGTCTTCCACGAGCAGGTCCTGGAGATCGTCGCGACGTTCACCGGCTGCAGCCTCGCGCAGGCCGACGAGGCCCGGCGCGCGCTGGGCGACGCCGTCGGCAAGGAGGAGTTCAAGCAGGTCTTCTTCCCCCGTGCGATCGAGCGCGGCTACGAGCCCGAGCTCGTGCAGCGGGTGTGGGAGGTCCTCGAGGCGTTCGCGTCCTTCGGCTTCTGCAAGGCCCACGCCGCCGCTTTCGCGTTGCCGACCTACCAGTCGGCGTGGCTCAAGGCGCACCACCCGGCGGCGTTCCTCGCCGGGGTGCTGACCCACGACCCGGGGATGTACCCCAAGCGGCTGATCCTCGACGACGCCCGCCAGTTCGGCATCGCCGTCCTCCCGCTCGACGTCAACTCCTCCGACGCGGAGTACCGCGTCGAGCGGGTCGGCGTCCTCGACGAGCCGCCGCCGACGATCCTGGAGTCCCCGCCTCGCGCGCGGCCGGAGGAAGGGCTGCCCGACGGGCGGGCGTACGGCATCCGGCTCGGGCTGGCCGACGTCAAGGGAATCTCCGAGGCGGAGACGGCCCGCATCGTCGGCGGCCGCCCCTACGGCTCGCTCGCCGACTTCTGGCACCGGGCGCGGGTCTCCCGTCCGGTGGTGGAGCGGCTCGTCGTGGCCGGCGCGTTCGACTCGATCTACGGCATCGGCTCGCCCGTGCCGGTCCGCCGCCGCGGCGCCATCACCCGGCGGGACCTGCTGCTGCAGGTCCTGGAGCTCGACCGGTGGTCCCGGGCCGGTGCCCGCGGGGCCGGCGGCCGCAGCCGCGCCCGGACGGCCCGCCCGGTCGAGGACGCGGGCACCACGCGTCCCGCCGCAGGCGCCGGGAGCCGTGCCCTCGACGTGCGGGAGCGTGCGGCCCGGCAGTCCCAGGCGGCGGCCCCCGTGGTGGAGCAGCCCATGCAGCTCGCGCTCGACCTCGGGGACGCCCCGGACGCCGTACGCGGCAGCGGGCTGCCGGAGATGACGAGCGCCGAGCGCGTCCGCGCCGAGCTCGAGGTCCTCGGGCTGGACGTGAGCCGGCACGTGGTCGACTTCTACACCCCGATGCTCGACGCGCTCGGGGTCACCCGGTCGACCGGGCTGCTGTCGCGGCGCTCGGCCTCGGAGGTGCTCGTCGCCGGGGTCAAGGTCGCCACCCAGACCCCGCCGATCCGCTCGGGCAAGCGGGTCGTCTTCGTGACCCTCGACGACTCGACCGGCCCGGTGGACGCGACCTTCTTCGAGGACGCCCAGATCGGCTACGCGTCGACCCTGTTCCACTCCTGGCTGCTCGTCATCCGGGGCGTCACCCGGCGCACCGGGCCACGCGGCATCTCACTGCGGGCGACCGGCTGCTGGGAGCTGCCCCGGCTCTACGCGGCGTGGGAGGCCGAGGGGATGGCCGCGGTGGAGGAGCTGATGAGCGCCGACCCGGCGGCGGTCGGGCAGGCGGCGCTGGAGCGGGCCGTCGCGGGCGCGGCCGCGAGCCGGTCGAGCCGGCCGGTCCTGGTCCGCCCGCCCGTCGGCTCCAGCGTGGGCATCTACGAGCCGCGCGAGAGCGACGCCGGCTCCGGGGCCGGGGGGATGCGCGGGCGGAGCCCGCTGGGAGCCGGGCATCCGGGGAGCGTGGTGCCGGGGGGTGCGCCGGCGGCCGTCCCTGCGGCTGCGGTCGACGGCGAGCCTGCTGCTGCCGGGCCGGACCGGCTGACGACGCGCGTCCTGGTGCATCCGAGCGGGTTCCGCCAGTCGCCTTACGCCGACATCGCGCCGGCTGGAGGCGACGCCAAGTCGGCTCCGCGCAAGCTCTGGCACTCCAGTCCTGGGAGCTCGGGCCGATGACGCCGCACCCGCGTCAGGGCCGGCGGTTAGGGTCCCTGCTGTGGCCGACTTCCCCACGCGCGTCCGTGCCGACCGCAGCCGTGTCCGCACCGGCGTGGTGTGGGACGTCCTGCGCTCGGTGCTCGAGCGGGCCGAAGGCGCCGCCGGTGTGGATGGCTCTGCCGGTGCGGACGGCGCTGCCGCGCGCCGCCCGCTCGACGTGCTCGACGCCGGAGGCGGCACGGGTGGGTTCGCCGTCCCGCTGGCCGAGCGCGGCCACAACGTCACCGTCGTCGACCCAAGCCCCGACGCGCTCGCCTCGCTCGAGCGGCGGGTGGCCGAGGCCGGTGTGGCCGACCGGGTGTCCGCGGTCCAGGGCGACGCCGCCGGCCTGCTCGAGGTCGTGGCGCCGGCCAGCGTCGACCTCGTGCTCTGCCACGGTGTGCTCGAGCACGTCGACGACGCCGCCTCCGCGGTGGCGGCCGTCGCCGGGTGCCTGCGCCCCGGGGGCACGCTCAGCCTGCTCGTGGCCAACCGGCACGCCGCCGTGCTCTCCCGGGCGGTCACCGGCCACTTCGCCGAGGCCCGCCGGGCGCTGGGCGACCCGGCCGGCCGGTGGGGTGACCGCGACCCGATGCCGCGCCGCTTCAGCGACGCCGAGATCGAGCAGTTGCTCACCGAGGCCGGGCTGGTCGTCGAGGCCGTTCACGGCATCCGGGTCTTCGCCGACCTCGTGCCGGGCGCGCTCGTCGACGGCGAGCCCGGAGCGCTGGACGCCCTGCTCGCCCTGGAGTCCGCCGCAGCCGAGCACCCGGCGTTCCGCGCCGTCGCGACCCAGCTCCACCTGCTCGCCACCCGCAGCTGACCTCGCCCGCGAGTCCCTCCCGCCCGGCGGTGCCCGGTGAGCCGGGGGCCACGCGGGGAGCGGATCACGGGCCTGGGGCCGGGAGGAGCACCGGCGTCCGACGACGGGTGCACGATCCTGCACGTCGACATGGACGCGTTCTACGCCTCGGTCGCCCTGCTCGACCGGCCGGACCTGCGCGGGACGCCGGTCGTCGTGGGAGGCAACGGCACGCGCGGGGTGGTGCTGTCGGCGACCTACGAGGCGCGCGCCTACGGGGTCCGCTCGGCCATGCCGAGCTCCCGGGCGCGCCGGCTCTGCCCGCAGGCGACGTTCCTGTCGCCCCGTTTCGAGGACTACACGCGGGTCTCGGCCGGGGTGATGGAGCTCTTCCGCTCGATCACGCCCGTGGTCGAGCCGCTGTCGCTCGACGAGGCGTTCCTCGATGTCTCCGGAGCCGTGCGCAGGCTTGGCTCCCCAGCGGTGATCGCCCAGTTGCTGCGCGACCGTGTCGCGGACGAGCAAGGCATCACCTGCTCGGTCGGGATCGCCTCGACGAAGTTCGTGGCGAAGCTCGCGTCGACCTCGTGCAAGCCGGACGGGCTGCTCGTCGTCCCGCGCGACCAGGTCGTCGCGTTCCTGCACCCGCTGCCGGTCGGGGCGTTGTGGGGAGTGGGGGAGAAGACCGAGGAAGCCCTCACCCGGCTGGGGCTGCACACGGTCGGCGACCTCGCGGCGGTCCCGGTCGAGACGCTGCGCCGCGCGCTCGGGCCGACCGCCGGGCCGCACCTGCACGCCCTCGCCTGGGGCCTCGACGACCGCCGGGTCGTCGCCGCCGAGCCCGAGCGGAGCACCGGCGCGGAGGAGACGTTCGCCCGGGACGTCGACGACCCCGTCGTGATCCACCGTGAGCTGCTGCGGCTCTCCACCCGTACGGCGTCCCGGTTGCGGGCGGCGGGCCACGCCGGCCGGACCGTCGTCCTCAAGGTCCGGTTCGCCGACTTCACGACGATCACCCGCTCGAAGACCTTGCGGGAGACGACCGACGTCGCCCAGGTGATCTACACGACGGCCCGGGGCCTCTACGAGGCGCTGGGCCTGCAGCGGGCTCGGATCCGCCTGGTCGGCGTGCGCGTCGAGGGGCTCGTCGACTCCGAGAGCGCCCCGCGTCAGCTGGCGCTCGACGAACGGCCCGCTGGATGGCGCGACGCCGAGCAGGCGGCGGACCGGGCTGCGCTGCGCTTCGGGTCGGACGCGGTACGCCCGGCCTCGCTCGTGGGCGGCGCGGCGGCTGCCCACAAGCCGGAGCCCCGGAGCGAGCCCCGGAGCGAGCCCCGGAGCGAGTCCCGAAGCGAGTCCCGAAGCGAGCCCCGAAGCGGGCAGCAGGTGGGGCGTGCCGGGCCGGGGGCAGCCCGGACGTCGGCGGCTGGGGCGTAGACGGTCCGCTCGTCGATGCCCCCGAACGTCGGCGGCTGAGGAGCGGCGAAGACATAGGCGCCCCGGACGTCGGCGGGGCCTAGCCGACGCGGACGTCGGCGGCTAAGACGTAGGCGCCCCGGACGTCGGCGGCTCGGCGGCCGGGCCCCGCCGAACGGAGTCATGCCCTACCCGGGCGCCGGCCGGCCACGCGGACCGCGAATGAGGCGTACGACTCCTCGTTCTGCGGAACGACAGGGCTACGCCAGGCGTCTTCCTCTATGCATCACGACCGCGGGATGTGATGTCCGGATATGATGATGTGCCAGTCACGTTCGGTGATCTGCCGCTCTGGGTAGCCCGGGAACGGGTTGATGTGGGAGATGCGGTTTCCCAAGGCCGTAAGCCCACCTATCCTTGGTACTCACCGCCTCTGGCGGAGGAACGTCCGTGGAGGAGGACACCGTGCCGCTCTCCGAGCACGAGCAAAGACTGCTCGAGCAGATGGAGCGGGCGCTCTACGCCGAGGATCCGAAGTTCGCTTCTTCCCTGCGTGGCAGTGACCTGCGAGTGCTGCACCGCCGTCGGGTGGTGAAGGCAGGGGCCGGCTTCCTCGTTGGCATCGGGCTCCTCCTGGCCGGCGTCATCACTCCGCTCATCCCACTCGGCGTGTTCGGCGCGGTTGTCATGATCGCGTCCGCGCTGCTGGCGGTGCACAGTTGGCGCCAGCTCCCCTCACCTGACGCGGCCAACGCCCCGGGCCGCTCCGGTCCCCGGCCGGCCCGCCGTCAGCAGGGCGGCCGGCGCTTCATGGACCGCGTCGAGGAGCGGTGGAACCGTCGTCGCGAGGACGACGGGCGCTAGCCCGCTCCTACACCCGCCTGCAACGCTCTCCCGCGGCGCCCGTCGGTGACGGGCGCCGCGGTCCTTCTCGTGCCCGCCACCGCGAGGGCCAGGCCGCCCGCGGCGCGAGCCGTGACCGCAGGCAGCAGGGTTCCGCGGCAGCGCACCTGCGAGAGCCGGGGCACCTCGCCTCGTGGTCGCGCCGACCGGCGGTGCCGTCCCTGCCGGCGGTCCCGTCCCGACTCACGGTCTCGTCCCCAACCGGCCGCGCTGTCAGCGGACCAGCCCCCCGTACCAGGCCCGTGTGCCGTAGCCGCACCGTCCGCGCGGCCCGGCAAGCCGGGCCGCGACGACGCCGGGCGGCGCGCGGCGGGCCTGACCCACCGTGCGCGCCCCTGCGAGGCCCGAGAGCCCGAGAGCCCGGAGAGGCCCGCGAGCCTTCAGCCGCGCCGCGGCCTCAACCGCACCCGGACGCCGCGCAGCAGCCCTTCGAAGCGCTCGCCGAGCGCGCTCCTGCGGTCCCGTCCGCCGTCCACCAGCGTGAGGAGGGTGGACCGCGGGACCAGCAGCGCGCGGGCCCGCGCCGTCCGCGACGAGGCGGCGCGCAGCTGTGCTCGGACGGCAGCCTCGTCGGCCGCGACCGCGTCGGCGGCCTCGGCGGTTCCGGCACTTGCGTCGTCACGGGCGTACCGCGCCCGCTCGTACGCCTGCACCAACCGCGCGAGCGCCGCGCTGCCGGCCGGGTCGAGCGGGTACGTCCCGGCCAGCCGCTCGGCGAACTGCCGCGGGGTCTGCGGCCCGCTCCCGCGCATTCCCAGGTCGAGGGCCGCGTCGCGCAGCTCGTCCCACGCACCCTGCACCCGTGCTCGCCAGGGCTGCCCCGGCCGCAGCCGGCGCCCGCGCAGCGAGCGCCGCAACAGGGCGGGCACGAGCAGCAGCCCCACCACCAGCGGGGTCAGCACGACGGGCGCCCACGGCACGTCCGGCCCGCTGCCCGACGTCCCGGCGGCCGCCTCGTCGGCGTTCGTGTCGGAGTTCTCGTCGCGCCCGCCGGCCCGCTCGGACGGAGCGGCCGACGGCTCGGCCGTGGTGCTCGTCGAGGCGGCGGGCGAGGGGGTCGCGGCTCCGCGCAGGGCCTCGAGCGAGGTGGCCGACGAGTATCCCGGCGGCGCGGTGCCCTCCTGGCTCGGCGTCGGCTCGAAGCGGAGCCAGCCGTAGTCCTGGAAGTAGAGCTCGGGCCAGGCGTGCGCCTGGCGGTTGGTCACCGTGTAGCGGTAGTAGTCGCCGTCGGCCTCGCGCTCCTGGCCGGGCAGGTAGCCGACCGCCAGCCGCGCCGGGATCCCGAGGGCACGCGCCATGACCACCATCGCCGTCGCGAAGTGCGTGCAGAAGCCGCGCCGCTCGGTCAGGAACTGCTCGATGAGCTCGGTCCCGTTCGGGGGCTGGGGCGCGTCCTCCGCGTACGTGAACCCGCCCTCCTGCCGGAGCCAGAGCTGCAGGGCGAACGCCTGCTCGTACGGCGGGGTGTCCTCGTCCCGGCCGACCCCCGCCTCCTGCAGCGCCTCGGTGACCGCCTGGTTGATGACCCGGGAGCCGCGCTGGTTGACGACGTCGTCGGAGCCGCGCTGGGAGACGAGGGCGTCCCCGTTCGGCAGCTGCTCGGGCAGCGGCACGCCGGCGTCGAGCAGGTCGGCGGCGGAGGCGTTCGGCTCGGTCCACACCAGTGAGTAGGTCTGGTCGTCGGCGCCCCGGGGCTCCTGCGACACGACCTCCCGGACGCGCGGGAAGAACGTCCAGTCCCCGTCCAGCCCGTTGACCCGGCCGGCCTGGTAGGGCAGCGGGAGGTAGCGCGAGTTGAGCCGTTCGACGTCCACGTCGAGCTCGCGGTCCTGGCCGCTCACCGTCGGCTGCGTCGTCAGGTCCGAGCCGTCGAGGACCGGGGTGCCGGCGTCCGTCGGCGCCGCCTCCCAGCGGTTGCCGTCGAACTTCTCGTAGACGAGCGTGCGCAGGTAGGGCGGGTTGAGCGGGGCCTCGGGGCTGGTGTCCGGGGTGCGCCGGACGGTGTAGCTCAGCACGTCGAACGTGGTCTTCTGGTTGAGGTCGTTGCGCAGGCTGAGCAGCGGGTCGCCGTTGCCGGACCCGCTGCCGCCCCCGTCGCCCGACCCGTCGGCGCCCGCGCCCTCCCCGAGCAGCCCGAGGTCGAGCGCGGGCACCACGGCCGGCACGAGCACCGCGATGCCCACCGCGCTGGCGCCGACCCGGCGGCCCAGGGCCGACAGCGGGCTGGACTCCACCGTGCCGGGCCTCCGCCGGCCGGCGCCGAGGGTGCGCCCCCAGCGCCCGACGCGCTCGCGGGACTCGGCCAGCAGCACCGCGAGGTAGCCGGCAGCGCCGAGCGCGAAGGCGAGCCACGGCACGCCCTCGGGCACGACGGCCGCGGGCACGCCGTACAGCGCGAGCAGCGGCAGCCCGGCCAGAGCCGGCTTGCGCAACGTCACGACCAGCGTGTCGACGAGAACGGCGAGCAGGCCGAGCCCGCCGACCGCGAGCAGCACGAGCGGCCCGAGGGTCGGGACCGGCGTCGCGAAGGCCTGGATCGCGCTGAACCCCTCGTCGACCAGAGCCTGCAGCCGGTCCATGGCGGCCGGGCTGGGCACGATGCCGAACGGCGCGACATCGCGGGCGCGGGTGACGACGAGCAGCAGGAGCAGGGCCGCGAGGCCGCCGAGCGGGACGAGCACCCGCGGCAGACCGACCCGCCGGAGCAGCTCGCACGCCGCGATCGGGACGACGACCGCGACGACGACCGGGAGCAGCCAGCGCCTGTCCTCGAACACCGGCCAGAGGGAGCTGGCCGCCAGCAGGACGGCCACTGCCTCCGCGATGACCAGCCGGAGCCGGTTCGTCATGCCATTCCCTTCGGTCGTGCTGCGTGCGCGGCGGCGGCGCCCGGCGTCGCCGCGTCCGTGGTGCTGCCGGAGGGGCCGCGGCCGGGCGCGGCCCCGGCCAGCCCGCTCCAGACGGTGTCGATGGGCTCGCCCGCGCCGACGACGGCTACGCGCCATCCGGCCGCGCGCAGCAGTGCCGCGGCGGACGCGGTGCGGGCCGCCTCCGCCTGCCGGGCAGCGGGGGTCGGTGCCCAGGTCGCGGAGTCCAGGAGCAGAGCGACGGCGGTACGCCCCGGCCCGGCGTGCCCGGCGAACGCCTGGGCCTCCTGCGGGTCGAGGGCGCCGAGCACGGCGACCAGCAGGCTCTCCCCGCCCCGCCGCAGGGACGGGCCCGCAGCCCGCAGGGCGCTCGCGCCCGACGGCCCCACGACAGCGAGCGCGTCGAGCAGCGCCACGCGGGTGTCGGCCGGGTGCCAGGCCTCGCTGCCCGGGCCGGCGGGCATCGAGCCGTCGGCGAGCACGAGGCGGACGAGGTAGCGCCGGTCGGTGAGGTGCGCGCCGACGCTGGCCGCGATGGCGACGGCCTGCTCGAAGGAGGACGCCGGCCCCTCGCCGCGGTGAGCGTTGACCCTGGTGTCGAGCAGGATCGTGGCCCGGCTCTGCCAGGGCTGCTCCTCCCGGCGCACCATGAGCTCACCGCGCCGGGCGGTGGAGCGCCAGTGCACCCGGTGCAGCGCGTCGCCGTGGCGGTACTCGCGCGTGGAGACGTCGTCCTCGCCGGCCGCTGCGACCGAGCGGGACCGGCTGGTGCCGGTGCCGGCCAGCGCGCCCCCGAGGACCCCGCCGGGCAGCGGGGTGATCGCGGGGGTGACGACGAGGGTGTCGGTCGCGGTGAAGGAGCGGTGCAGCTCGCACATGCCGAAGGGGTCGGTGAGGCGCACGCCGAGCGGCCCGAGGGTGAAGCGGCCGCGCACGTCCGAGCGGACCGGGTAGCTGACGGCCCGCGAGCCCTGCGGCTCCACGCGGTCGAGGACGAAGCGCGGGCGCGAGCCCAGGACGTACGGGACGCGGTCCTCGGCCAGCAGCAGGCCGGTGGGCAGCCGGGAGACGTTGTCGAGCCGGAGGTGCACGATCGCCTGCTCGCCGGCGCCGACCCGTGGCGGGTCCAGCCGGCGGGTGCACGCGATGCGGTACTGGCTGCGCGTCACGACGAGCGCGGACACGAGCGGCACAGCGGCGAGCAGCACCCCGACCCGCAGCACGTCGTGCTGGTCGAGGACGTACGCCAGCACGCTGGCCGCGATGCCCGCGGCCAGGAAGCTGCGCCCGCGCGTGGTCAGCCCGGCCAGGCCGCCACGCAACTGGGCGAAGGGGCGACGCCCCGGCACAGGCCTACCGCCCCGCCGGCAGCGGCACGCGGGCCACGAGCTCGGAGACGATGCGGTCCGAGGTCCGGCGCGCCATCTGCGCCTCGGCGGTCGGCAGCAGCCGGTGCGCCAGGACCGGGACCGCGAGCGCCTGGATGTCGTCGGGCAGCACGAAGTCGCGGAAGTCGAGCGCGGCCCAGGCGCGGGCCATGCGGACCAGCTGCAGCGATGCGCGGGGGGACGCCCCGAGCCGGAGCTCGGGGGAGTTGCGCGTCGCGGTCACCAAGTCGACGACGTAACGCTTGACCTCGGGGGAGACGTGCACCGAGCGCACCGCGACGGTGAGCGCGGCCACCTCCGAGGCGTCGGCCACGGCCGAGATCTCCTCCAGCGGGGACGCCGCGCTGTGGCTGTCGAGCATCGCGAGCTCGGCCTCGGCGGCGGGGTAGCCCATCGACACCTGGGCCATGAAGCGGTCGCGCTGGGCCTCCGGCAACGGGTAGGTGCCGTCCATCTCGACCGGGTTCTGGGTCGCGATCACCATGAACGGCGTCTCGAGCGGCCAGCTGCGCCCGTCGACCGTGACCTGCTGCTCCTCCATGCACTCGAGCAGGGCCGACTGGGTCTTGGGCGAGGCGCGGTTGATCTCGTCGCCGACCACGATGTTGGCGAAGATCGCGCCCGGCTTGAACTCGAACTCGCGCCGCTCCTGGTCGAAGACCGAGACACCGGTGATGTCGCTCGGCAGCAGGTCGGGCGTGAACTGGATGCGGGAGACGCTGCAGTCGAGGGACCGGGCGAGCGCCTTGGCCAGCATCGTCTTGCCCACCCCGGGCACGTCCTCGATCAGCAGGTGCCCCTGGGCCAGCAGGGTCGCGACCGCGACCTTGACCACGTCGCCCTTGCCCTCGATGACGCCCTGCACGGCGCCGCGGATGCGGCCGACCACCGTGGCCACGTCCGAGAGCGTCATCGGGGCCTCGCCCGGGCCGGCAGGCCCACGGCCCAGCGGAGCAACAGCGGTCACGAACAAGCCCTCCTCGGCCATCGAAGCCTCGTCACAGGGGGAGGGCAGGGCCCGCCTCCAGCTTCCCCGGCCGGAAGCGTGCCTTCCGCCCGGGCCTCGCGCCGGCGGGCGTCGGTCGCCCCCGCACCGCCGGTGCAACGGACGAGAGGCACAGCCTTCTCCCGCGCCTGCCGGCAGCGGTTCCCAGCGTACGTCCGGAGGGCTGCGCCGGGGTGCTTCCGCACCACAACCAGCCGCCCGCAGACCACCCGCAGACCACCCGCGGACCGCCCGCGGACCGCCCGCGGACCGCCCGACGCGCCGGGGAGCGCAGGGGAGGGAGGTGGCTTTGGGGGAGCTATGTGGAGTAGGGTGGAGCATCATGGAGGCACGGGGAGCGATGAGAGGGCGACAGGGGAGCGGATCCGCTTCCTCGGCCGCTCCGGTCGGGGAGGGGGAGGCGTGGAGCCGCTCTTCCTCGGCACGCACACCCCGCGCCTCGACGAGAAGGGCCGGCTCTTCCTCCCGGCCAAGTTCCGCGATGGCCTCGCGGAGGGCCTGGTGATGACCAAGGGCCAGGAGGGCTGCGTCACGGTGTGGCCGGTGGAGCAGTTCCGCCGCGTCGCCGACGCGATGGCGGCGCGCCCCTTCACCGACCGCGAGTCCCGGGTGCTGCAGCGGCTCTTCCTCTCCGACGCGGTCGACGACGTCCCGGACAAGCAGGGACGCGTCACCGTCCCCCCGGTGCTGCGCCAGCACGCGGGCCTCGACCGCGACGTCGTCGTGGTCGGCATGAACAAGCGGGTCGAGATCTGGGACAGCGCCCGCTGGCAGCAGTTCCAGGAGCAGGAGGCCGAGTCGTTCGAGCGGCTCGCCGAGGAGGTGCTGCCCGGCCTGCTGTGAGCGGGCCCGTGCGCTGCGGTCTCCACCCGCCCTTCTCCTCGCCTTCCTGGCATCACTTCCCCGGTGCCAGGGCGCGAGGGCGGGACGGGCGGTTGGGGACCGGGGTGTACGGGCTCGTGGGAGGTCGGGGCGACGGGCGAGCCGCAGGTGGAGCGCGGTGGAGCGACCGGGGTGGAGCGCAGCGGAGCGAGGGGGTGGAGCGGAGTGGAGGACAGCGCGCGCGGCGCTGCGGCCGAGCAGCCGGCCCACGTCCCCGTCCTGCTCGAGCGCTGCCTCGAGCTGCTCGCCCCGGCGCTCGCCGACCGCCCCGAGCCTCCCGTGGTCGTCGACGCCACGCTCGGCATGGGCGGGCACAGCGAGGCGCTCCTGCAGGCCCACCGCACGCTCCGGCTCGTCGGCCTCGACCGCGACCCGGAGGCGCTCGAGCGGTCCGGCCGGCGGCTGACGGCGTACTCCGACCGCACGACGCTCGTCCACGCGGTCTACGACGAGCTGCCCGAGGTGCTGTCGAGGCTGGGCATCGGCCGGGTCCAGGGCGTCCTCTTCGACCTCGGCGTCAGCTCGCTGCAGCTGGACGAGGCGCGCCGCGGGTTCTCCTACGCCCAGGACGCGCCGCTGGACATGCGCATGGACCCGACCCGCGGCATCACCGCCGGCGAGGTGGTCAACACCTACTCCGCGCCCGAGCTGGCCCGGGTCCTCCGCGAGTACGGCGAGGAGCGCTTCGCACGGCGCATCGCCGACGCGCTGGTCCGCGAGCGGCAGCGGGCGCCGCTGACGTCCAGCGCGCGGCTCGCGGAGCTGGTGCGCGAGGCCGTGCCGGCCGCCACCCGGCGGACCGGCGGCCATCCGGCCAAGCGGGCCTTCCAGGCCCTGCGCATCGAGGTCAACGGCGAGCTCGCCGTGCTCGAGCGCGCGGTCCCGGCGGCGGTCGGGGCGCTGGCGGTGGGCGGCCGGATCGTCGTCATGTCCTACCAGTCGCTCGAGGACCGCATCGTCAAGCGCGTGCTGACGGCGGCGTCGACGACGGACCTGCCGCCGGGGCTGCCGGTGGTGCCGGCCGGGATGGAGCCGCAGCTGCGGCTGCTCACCCGAGGGTCGGAGCAAGCGAGCGAGCAGGAGGTCGCCGCGAACCCGCGCGCGGCCTCGGTGCGGCTGCGTGCCGCGGAGAGAGTCCGGGAGGCTGCATGAGCACGACGACGGTTCCGGGGCGCGGTCAGGTCGTCGCGCCCCGGCGCGGGCCGGCGCGCCCGGCTTCGCCCGGGCGCGAGAGCGCGCCGGGCGGCGGCGCGACCCGCGGCGGCCCCGCCGCGCGGATCGGCCGGCCTGCCCCGTCGTCGTCCGCGCGGCGCACCCGCCCGGAGCGGGGCAGCGCCTCCCGCTCGCCGCGCGCGCCCTTCGTGCTGCTCGTCCTCGCCCTGCTGGCCGGCGGGCTGGGGACGATGCTGCTGCTCAACACGGTGCTCGCGCAGGGTGCCTTCGTCCGGGCCGATCTCGAGCGGCAGTCCTCGCTGCTCGCGGACCAGGAGCAGGAGCTGACCCAGCAGCTGGCCCGGCTCGCCTCGCCGGAGCGGCTGGCCAAGGAGGCCGACAAGCTCGGCCTGGTCTCGAGCTGCCCCGCCTTCCTCTCGATCACCGAGCGCAAGACGCTCGGCCAGGAGTGCACCGCCGACGCCACGCCGAAGCCGGCGCCGACGACGTCCGCCGCGGCCGGGGCGGCCCAGTGAGCCCGGCTCCGACGGGGCCGGCGCGCGCCGGGCGCCCGGACAGCGGCCGTCGGCCGCGGCCCGCCACCGGCTACGGCGACCCCCGCCCGCGCCCCGCGCGCCCCCGCCCGGCCGGCGCGGCGTACGCGGACGTTGAGAGCCGGCCCCGCCGCCCCGAGCCGGCTCGCCGCCCCGCGCCGCCCCGCCGCCCGCCGGCGCCGCGCACGCTGACGCTCGGCGACGGGCGTCGCCGGCTCAGAGCGTCCCTGCTCGTGCTGGGCTTCATCTTGTCGCTGTTCGCCGGGCGCCTGTTCCAGCTGCAGGGCGTCGAGGCGTCGCAGTACGCGGCCGAGGCCGTGGACAAGCGGATGACCAACCCGCGGGTCCTCCCGGCCGTACGCGGGGAGATCCTCGACCGGCACGGTGTCGCCCTCGCGACCAGCGTCGAGGCGTACGACGTCGTGGCCAACCCGCAGAACGTCGAGGAGCCGGCGGTGACGGCGAAGGCCGTGGCGCCGCTGCTCGGCCTCGAGCCGGCGAAGATGCAGGCCGACATCGAGGAGCGCAAGGCCAAGAAGAGCAAGTACCTGCGCCTCAAGCAGCGCGTCACGCCGCAGCTGCGGGCGACGATCCGCGAGCTCGACCCGACCGAGCGCGCCGGGATCGAGTTCATCAAGACCTCGCGCCGGACGTACCCCGCGGACTCGGTCGCGGCGAACGTGGTCGGCTTCGTCGAGCGCGACGGCGACACCGGCCGCGCCGGGCTCGAGCTCTCCATGGACTCGGTCCTCGCCGGCACCGACGGCAAGGCCGAGTACGAGGCGGCCAAGGGCACGCAGCTGCCGACCGGCGCGGCGGCCATCGTGGAGCCGGTGGACGGGCGGGACGTGGTCACGACCATCGACCGCGACATCCAGTGGGTGGCGCAGTCGGCGATCGCCGCGAAGGTCAAGGAGGCCAGGGCCGACTGGGGCAGCGTCGTCGTGATGGACGCGAAGACCGGCGAGGTCTACGCGATGGCGACGGCGCCGACCTTCAACCCGAACACCTATTACAAGGCCCCGGCCGCGGCGCTCGGCAACTACCCGGTCAGCGCGAACTACGAGCCCGGCTCGACCGCGAAGGTGATGACCGTGGCGGCGGCGATCGAGGAGGGGAAGGTCGAGCCGATGACCCGGCTCACCGTCCCCGACCACATCGGCCGCGCCGGCGAGGTGTTCCACGACGACGAGCCGCACCCGACCTGGCAGCCGACCGTCACCGGGGTCCTCGCCAAGTCGAGCAACGTCGGCACCATCCAGATCGCGGAGCGGATGTCGGCCAGGACGCTCGACTCCTACCTGCGCAAGTTCGGCATGGGCTCCAAGCCCGGCACCGGCCTGCCCGGGGAGGAGAACGGCCTCTTCCCGCCCGTCGAGGACTGGTCGGGCTCGACCCGGCACACCGTCGCGTTCGGCCAGGGCCTGGCCGGCACGCTGCTGCAGCAGGCGAGCGTCTACCAGACGCTGGCCAACGGCGGCGTCCGCGTCGCCCCCTCGGTGGTCAAGGCGACGGTCGGGCCCGACGGCACCCAGACTCCGCAGACCAGCGGCAAGGGCACGCGGGTGGTGAGCGCGGGGACGGCCTCGGAGGTCATGAAGATGATGGAGGCGGTCGTCCTGGAGGGCGGCACCGGCATCCACGCCGCCATCCCCGGCTACCGGGTCGCCGGCAAGACGGGCACCGCCCAGATCGCCGGCTGCGGGGGCTACTGCGCCGGCAAGTTCCAGGCCTCGTTCGTCGGCGTCGTGCCCGCGGACAAGCCGCGCCTGGTCGTGGCGGTGACGCTGCACTACCCGAAGCGCATCAGCCACTTCGGCGGCGTGCTCGGCGCGCCGGTGTTCAAGGAGGTCGCGTCGTTCGCCCTGCAGACGCTGGGCGTGCCCCCGACCGGCGCGCGGTCGCCGAAGCTCAACCTCGGCAACGTCGGCCGGTAGCCTCCAAACCCGTGCCCGACGCGACCAGCGCCCCCTTCCCCCGGCCCACCGGACTCCCCGCCCGCCCCATCGCCGAGGTCGCCGCCCGCGTCGGCGCGCAGCTGCCCGAGGGCGAGGGCGACGTCGAGGTCAGCGGGGTGACGCTGCGCTCGGGGGACGTCCGCCCCGGCGACCTGTACGCCGCGCTGCCCGGCACGGCGCACCACGGCGCCGAGTTCGCGCAGGCCGCGGTGGCGGCGGGCGCGGTCGCCGTGCTCAGCGACGCCGAGGGCGCTGCCCGTCTCGAGGGGCTCGGCGTGCCGGTCCTCGCGGTGGACGCCCCGCGGCCGGTCCTCGGGGAGGCCGCCGCCCTGGTCTACGGGGAGCCGGCCGAGGGACTGCTCCTGCTCGGGGTGACCGGGACGAGCGGCAAGACCACCACGGCGTACCTCCTCGAGGCGGGGCTGCGGGCGGCCGGGCACGTCACGGGCCTCATCGGCACCGTCGAGACGCGGATCGGCGACGAGGCGCTGGCCAGCACGCTCACGACGCCGGAGGCGCCGGACCTGCAGGCGCTCTTCGCCGTCATGCGCGAGCGCGGCGTCACGGCGGTCGCGATGGAGGTCTCGAGCCACGCGCTGTCGCTCGGCCGGGTCGACGGCACCGTGTTCGACGTAGCGGCGTTCACCAACCTCGGCCGCGACCACCTCGACTTCCACCCCGACCTCGAGTCCTACTTCCAGGCCAAGGCCTCGCTCTTCACGCCCCGGCGGGCGCGGGCCGCCGTCGTGAACATCGACGGCGAGCACGGCGTACGCCTCGCGGAGCTCGCAGCGCAGGCGGGGCTCCCGGTGTCGACGGTCGCGACCGGCGGCGCTGACGCGGACTGGCGGGCCGCCGACGTCGAGGTCGGCCCCGAGGGCAGCCGGCTGCGGGCGGTCGGGCCCGACGTCCAGGCCGGCCTCGCCGTCGGCCTGCCCGGGGCGTACAACGTCGCGAACGGCCTGCTCGCCCTGGCGGTGCTCGCGGCCGCCGGGGTGGAGCCCGAGGCCGCGGCGCCGGCGCTCGCCGACGTCCGGGTGCCCGGCCGGATGGAGCGGGTGCCCGACGGCGGGACCGGGATCGTCGGCGTCGTCGACTACGCGCACAAGCCCGACGCGGTCGCGGCCGCCCTCGCGGCGGTCCGGCCGGCCGTCACCGGGCGGGTGCTGGTCGTGCTCGGCGCGGGCGGGGACCGCGACCGGGAGAAGCGCCCCCTCATGGGGGAGGCCGCGGCGCGCCGCGCGGACGTGCTGGTCGTGACCGACGACAACCCCCGCTCGGAGCGGCCGGGCGACATCCGGGCCGCGGTCCTGGACGGGGCACGGGGTGTCCCGCTGGCCCGGCGGGCAGTGGTCCTCGAGCTCGGGGACCGGCGCCGCGCCATCCGCGCGGCGGTCGGCATGGCCGCTGCGGGGGACGCCGTCGTCGTGCTGGGCAAGGGGCACGAGCGCGGGCAGAGCGCCGGGGGCACGGTGACGCCCTTCGACGACCGGGAAGAGCTGACGGCGGCCCTCGCCGAGCTCGGGACGGAGACAGGCGCATGAGCATCCGCACCCTCGCCGACATCGCGCTGGCCGTCGGCGGCGCCGTGGTCGACGCCCCGGACGACGGCCGTGGCCTTCCGGTCCCCGGCCCGGTCGTCCTCGACTCGCGCCAGGCCGCTCCCGGCTCGCTCTTCGTGGCCGTGGCCGGCGAGCACACCGACGGGCACGACCACGCCGCGTCGGCCGTCGCCTCCGGCGCCGCTGCGGTCCTCGCCGACCGTCCTGTCGGCGTTCCGGCCGTCGTCGTCCCCGACGGGGCGACCGCCGGGTTGGGCCGCCTCGCCCGCGCCCACCTCGCCGCCCTGCCGCAGCTCGACGTCGTCGGCGTGACCGGCTCGTCGGGCAAGACCTCCACCAAGGACCTGCTGGCCGCCGTGCTGGAGCGCAGCGGCCCGACGATCGCGCCGCCCGGGTCGTACAACAACGAGCTCGGCCTCCCGCTCACCGCGCTCACCGCGGACGCCACCACCCGCTGGGCGGTGCTGGAGATGGGCGCCCGCAGGGTCGGCCACATCGCCGAGCTGTGCGCCATCGCCCGTCCCCGCATCGGGGTCGTGCTCAACGTGGGCAGCGCGCACCTGGGCGAGTTCGGGTCGCGCGAGGCCGTGGCGAGCGCGAAGGGCGAGCTGGTGGAGTCGCTGCCGCCCGAGGACGGCGTCGCGGTGCTCAACGGCGACGACCAGCTGGTCTCGGCCATGGCCGGGCGCACCTCGGCGCGCGTCGTGGTCTTCGCCGAGGGCCCGGGGGACGTCCGGGGGGTCGACGTCCGCCTCGACGCCCACGGCCGCGCGTCCTTCCGCCTGGTGGCGGCGCAGGGCGAGGCCGGAGTCGCGCTCCGCCTCGTCGGCGAGCACCACGTGTCCAACGCGCTCGCGGCTGCGGCCGTGGGGCTCGAGGCCGGGCTGGCCGTTGAGGAGGTCGCCGACGCGCTGTCGAGGGCCATCCCGCGCAGCCGCTGGCGCATGGAGGTCGTCGAGCGGGCCGACGGCGTGACGGTCGTCAACGACGCCTACAACGCCAACCCCGAGTCGATGCGGGCCGCGCTCAAGGCGCTCGCCTCGATGGGGCGCGCGTCGGGGCAGGCGCGGCGCACGTGGGCCGTGCTGGGGGAGATGCGCGAGCTGGGCGACGCCTCCGTCGCCGAGCACGACGCCATCGGCCGGCTGGCCGTGCGGCTCGACGTCTCCAAGACCGTGGCCGTGGGGCCGGGGGCGCCTGCGCGCGTGCTGTTCCTCGGGGCGCAGCAGGAGGGCTCGTGGTCGAACGAGGCGGAGTTCGTGGAGGACCCAGCCGAGGCGCTGGCCCTGCTGCGGGCGCAGCTGCGCCCGGGTGACATCGTGTTGGTCAAGGCGTCGCGCGCGGTCGGCCTGGAGCGCGTCGCGGCGGCGCTGCTCTCCGACGTGCCGCCGGCGGCGCCCGAGGAAGGCAGCAGTTCGTGATCAGCATTCTCGTCGCCGGCGCCGTGTCCCTGGTGGTCGCGCTGTTCGGCACCCCCTGGCTCATCCGCATCCTGCGCAAGCAGGGCTACGCGCAGGCCATCCGCGACGTGGGCGAGGGCTACCCGGACCACGAGGCCAAGCGCGGCACGCCGTCCATGGGCGGCGTCGTCATCATCGCGGCCGTGCTCGCCGGGTACGCCGCGGCGCACGTGGTCGCGGGCCTGTCCGACCCGCCGGGCGGGGGCGAGCCGACCGTCTCGGGGCTGCTGGTCCTCGGTTTGATGACGGGACTGGGGTTCGTCGGCTTCCTCGACGACTACATCAAGATCTTCAAGCAGCGCAGCCTCGGACTGCGTGCCCGCACCAAGCTCGCGGGACAGACGGCCACCGCGCTCGCGTTCGGCATCCTGGCACTGCGTTTCCCTGATGTGGATGGGGTGCATCCGGCGTCCACCGAGATCTCTTTCATCCGTGACACCGGCCTCGGGCTCGGCGCGGTGCTGACGGTCGTGTGGATCTACCTGATGGTCGCCGCCGCGTCGAACGGCGTGAACCTGACCGACGGCCTGGACGGGCTGGCGACGGGCGCCAGCGTGATGACGTTCGCCTCGTACGTCCTCATCGGGGTCTGGCAGTTCGGCAACAACTGCGCGGCACCCGACGCCGGGACCGGCTGCTACGAGGTGCGCGACCCGCTCGACCTCGCGGTCGTCGCCGCCGCCCTCATGGGCGCCTGCTTCGGCTTCCTCTGGTGGAACGCCTCGCCGGCACGCATCTTCATGGGGGACACCGGCTCGCTCGCGCTCGGCGGCGCCCTGGCCGGGCTCGCGGTGCTGACCCGCACCGAGCTGCTCCTGGTGCTGCTCGGCGGGCTCTTCGTCCTCATCACGCTCTCGGTGGTGCTGCAGGTCGGCTGGTTCAAGCTCAGCGGAGGCAGGCGGCTGTTCCGGATGGCCCCGCTCCAGCACCATTTCGAGCTGGCCGGCTGGGGTGAGGTCACGATCGTCATCCGGTTCTGGATCGTGGCCGGGCTGTTCGTCGCGGCCGGCCTCGGGACGTTCTACGCGGAGTGGGTCTCGGGGTCGTGACGGCGGCTCGCCAGGGCGGGCCGGGCGGAGCACGGAAGCGGCCGTTCGCGCGACACGCGGGCGAGGTCCCGGCCGGAACGCGCTCCGGCACGGAGACTGGCCCCGTGACTGCCCGGGGCGAAGCGGTGGGGCGCGCGGGCCGCGGAGGCACGCCCGGGCTCGACGACGGGCGTAGCGTCGTGGCGTCGGTGCGCGCCATGCTCGCGCGGCCGTCCGCGTCGTACGTCATCGTGCTGGCCAGCGGCGGGCTGCTCATGCTGCTCGGCCTGGTCATGGTGCTGTCGGCCTCGAGCGTCGACTCCTACCTGCGGACCAACTCCTCCTTCACCGAGTTCCGCAAGCAGGCGATGTTCTTCGCCGTCGGCGTGCCCGTGCTCTTCGTGGCCTCGCGGCTGCCGGTGCGGGTGTGGCGGGCCCTGGCGTACCCCGCGCTGATCGGCACCGGGGTGATGGTCGCGCTGGTGCCGTTCGTCGGCGAGAGCGCGAACGGCAACACCAACTGGATCCGCATCGCCGG
>NZ_JAANNO010000004.1:161367-265587 GCF_011250645.1 Motilibacter aurantiacus | reverse complement strand
TCCAGCCCAGCGAGGCCGCCAAGCTGGCGCTGGTGCTCTGGGGCGCCGACCTGCTCGCCCGCAAGTGGCGGCTGCTCGACCAGTGGAAGCACCTGCTCGTGCCGCTGCTCCCCGTCGGCGGGCTCTTCCTGCTCTTCGTCCTGCTCGGGCAGGACCTGGGCACGGCGCTCGTGCTCATGGCCATCCTGCTCGCGCTGCTCTTCTTCGCCGGAGCCCCGTTCCGCGTCTTCGCCATGGTCATGGCCGCGGGCTCGGCCGGGGCCGTGTGGCTCGCGGTCACGCACCCGACCCGCGTCGAGCGGATCGTCAGCTGGACCCAGCCCAGCGAGGACCCGATGAGCACGAACTTCCAGGCGCTGCACGGGAAGTTCGCCCTCGGCACGGGCGGCTGGACCGGGGTCGGGCTCGGCGGGTCGCGGGAGAAGTGGCCGGGCCTGCTGCCCGAGGCGCAGAACGACTTCATCTTCGCCATCATCGGCGAGGAGCTCGGGCTGATCGGCACGCTGCTCGTGCTCGCGCTGTTCGGCGCGCTCTGCTACGGCGGGCTGCGGGTCGCGATGCGCACCGACGACGTCTTCGTCCGCCTCGCCGCCGCCGGCGTCACGGCGTGGATCGCCTTCCAGACGCTGGTCAACATCGGCGCGGTCCTCGGCGTCGTGCCGGTCATCGGCATCCCGCTGCCGCTCGTGTCCGCGGGGGGGTCGGCGCTGCTCACGACCATGGCGGCGATCGGGCTGCTGCTCGCCCTGGCCCGCGACGAGGTACGCCGCGCCCGCCGCTCGGCGCGACCGCCCGCGCCCCGCCCGCACCGCGCGGGCATGTCCGGTCGGCCGTCGGCGCCGCTCGCCGACCCCGAGCCGGAGCACGTGCCTCGCGCGCCGCGCGCTCCCCGTCCCGCCGGGGTGTCCCGCGCCTCCGGACGCCCGGCGCCTCGCCCTGCGCCGGCGTCCCGGGCACCGGAGCCACGGCGCGCCTCGTCCCCCCGCACCGCCGGAGGGCGCTGAGATGCACGTCGTCCTCGCCGGCGGAGGCACCGCCGGGCACGTCGAGCCTGCGCTCGCCCTGGCCGACGCGCTCCGTCGGGCCGACCCGTCCGTCGGCGTCACCGCCCTCGGCACCGAGCGCGGCCTCGAGAACCGACTGGTCCCGCAGCGCGGCTACGACCTGGCGCTGATCCCCCCGGTGCCCGTGCCCCGCAAGCCCGGGCCGGGCCTGCTGCGCGTCCCCGGCCGGCTGGCCGGCGCGGTCCGCTCCGCGACCGACGTGCTGCGCGGCGTCCGCGCCGACGTGGTGGTGGGGTTCGGCGGGTACGTCGCCGCCCCCGCGTACCTCGCCGCCCGGCGGCTCGGCGTGCCGATCGTCGTGCACGAGGCGAACGCGCGGCCCGGCCTCGCGAACAAGCTGGGCGCCCGGCTGACCCGGCACGTCGGCAGCGCGTGGCCGGACTCCCCGCTGCCGCACGCCGCCTACGTCGGCATGCCGCTGCGGCGCGCGATCACGACCCTGGACCGCGCCGCCGTCCGGGGGCAGGCGCGCGCGGCCTTCGGCCTGGACCCGGCGCTGCCCACGCTGCTCGTCTTCGGCGGGTCGCAGGGCGCCCGCACCCTCAACCTCGCGGTCGAGGGTGGCGCCGCCGCGCTCGCCGCCGCAGGGGTGCAGGTCCTGCACGCCGCGGGCAGGGGCAACGTCGCCCGCTCCGCCGCCCGGTCCGCCGCCCCGCCCTACGTCGCACTGGAGTACCTCGACCGCATGGACCTCGCCTACGCCGCCGCCGACGTCGCGCTCTGCCGCGCCGGGGCCATGACGTGTGCCGAGCTCGCCGCGGTCGGGCTGCCCGCCGCGTACGTCCCGCTGCCGCACGGCAACGGCGAGCAGCGGCTGAACGCCGAGCCCGTCGTGAGCGCCGGGGGCGGGCTGATCGTCGACGACGCCCGGTGCACGCCCGACTGGGTCGCGCAGACGCTCGTGCCGCTGATCGCCGACGCGCCCCGGCTCTCGGCCATGGGCGCGGCGGCCGCGCGGTTCGGGCGCAGGGACGGTGACGACCGGCTCGCCGCGCTCGTGCTGTCCGCCGCCGGGGGCGCGTCGTGACCGCCGTGCCGGCTCCGGACCCGGTGCCGCCGGCAGACGCGCTGGGCCGCGTGCACTTCGTCGGCATCGGCGGCGCCGGCATGTCCGGCATCGCGCGCATCCTGCTCGCCCGCGGCATCGCCGTCTCCGGCAGCGACGCCCGGGAGTCGCGTACGGTCACCGCCCTGCGCGCGCTCGGGGCCGTGGTGCACATCGGGCACGCCGCCTCCAACGTCGCCGGTGTCGACACGGTGGTCGTCTCCAGCGCCATCCGCCCGGACAACCCCGAGCTCGTGGAGGCCCGCGCCCGGGAGCTGCTCGTCCTGCCGCGGGCCGCCGCGCTGGTGGCCGTCATGGCCGGGCGTCGTGCCGTCGCCGTCGCCGGGACGCACGGCAAGACCACGACCACCTCGATGTTGACGGTGGCGTTGCAGCACTGCGGGGCGGACCCGTCGTTCGCCATCGGAGGCAGCCTCAACGAGTCCGGCGCGAACGCGCACAACGGCTCCGGGGACCTGTTCGTCGCCGAGGCCGACGAGAGCGACGGGTCGTTCCTGCTCTACTCGCCCGAGGCGGCGATCGTCACCAACGTCGAGCCGGACCATCTGGACCACTACGGCACCGGCGAGGCGGTCACGGCGGCCTTCGAGGCGTTCGCGCACCGGGTGCTGCCGGGGGGGCTGCTCGTCGTCTGCGCCGACGACCCCGGCGCGCGGCTGCTCGGACAGCAGGCCCGGGATGCCGGCATCCGGGTTCAGTCGTACGGCGAGGCCGAGGACGCGGGCCTCCGGGTGGAGGAGCTCCGGCTCGCGGGGCCGGGCTCGCGCTGGTCCGCGGTCTACCACGGGCGGCGGCTCGGCGAGGTCAAGCTGCGGGTCCCGGGGCGGCACAACGCCCTGAACTCCGCCGCGGCGCTCGCGACCGCGCTGGGGCTCGGCTTCCCGGCCGCCGAGGTGCGCGAGGGGCTGGCCGCCTTCACCGGCACCCGCCGCCGGTTCGAGGCCAAGGGCACGGTGGCCGGGATCCGGGTCTACGACGACTACGCGCACCACCCGACCGAGGTCGAGGCGACGCTGCGGGCGGCGCGCGGGGTGGCGCTGGGGGGCCGGCTGGTCGTCGCGTTCCAGCCGCACCGCTACTCGCGCACAGCGGCCTTCCGCGACCAGTTCGGCGCCGCGCTGGCCCTGGCCGACGAGGTAGTCGTGATGGAGGTCTACCCGGCGGGGGAGGACCCCCTGCCCGGTGCGACCGGCGCGTCGGTGGCCGCCGCCGTGCAGCTGCCGCCCGAGCAGGTGTGCTTCGAGCCCTCGTGGTCAGCGGTCGCCGGGCGGCTGGCCGAGCGGGCACGCAGCGGGGACGTGGTCCTCACCCTCGGGGCCGGCGACGTGACGATGGTCGGGCCGGAGGTCCTCGAGCTGCTGGGCACGCGGCGGTGAGGCCGTCCCGGCCGCCGGCCCGCGCCGGGCGTGCGGGCACCCGTCCCGGGGCGCCCGGGCGTGCGTCCGGCCGGTCGGGGATGCCACGGCAGCGACCGGTGCCTCACGCGGGAGAGGCTTCCGCCGGTGGCAGGCCTGCCGAGCGTCGGCGGCTGCGTGCCCGGCTGTCCCGGCGCTCGCTCGCGGTCGTCGCGGGCCTGGCCGCGGCGCTGGGCGTGGTCGCCTGGGTGGCGCTCGGCACCTCGGTGCTGGGCGTGCGGACGGTCGACGTCGTCGGTGCCGGGCACGTCTCCGCCGCCGAGGTCCGCGCAGCCGTGGACGTGCCCTCCGGCTTCCCGCTGGCCCGGGTGGACCCGGCGGCCGTGCAGGCGCGGGTGGGCGCGATCCCCGCCGTCCGGGACGTGACCGTGGAGCGTCGCTTCCCGCGCACGCTCGTCGTGTCCATCGTCGAGCGGACGGCGGTCGCGGTGGCGTCCGTGCGCGACAGCGGGCTCACCTACGTGGACGCCGAAGGCGTCGCGTTCGCCCCGGCGCCCGCAACGGCCGCCAGGGGGAAGACCGCGCTCCCGGTCCTCGCCGCCGTCGAGGGGGACGCGCGCACGGCCGCTGCGGCGGTCGTCGGCGGGCTCCCGTCGGGGCTGCAGAAGCGTGTCGTACGGGTCGAGGCGCGCACCCCGGACAGCGTGACGCTGCAGCTGCGCAGCGGGCACTCGGTCGTCTGGGGCGACGTCGAGCGGCCGCAGCGCAAGGCGCAGGTGCTGGTGGCCCTGATGACCGCGGTGAAGGACGCGAAGACCTACGACGTCAGCGCTCCGGACGCGCCGACGACCCGGACGACTTGAGCGCCGCCCGGCGCGGCGTCCCGTCCCTGCAGGCGGCCCCACCGGCCACGTGCCGTCAGCCCCCGCCGGGTTCCGCCCGGACCAGCCCGGTGCGGTAGGCGATGACCACCAGCTGTGCCCGGTCGCGGGCCTGCAGCTTGGTCATCGCACGCTGGACGTGAGCGCGGACGGTGAACGGGCTCAGGGCCATCCGCTCGGCGATCTCCTGGTTGGACAGGCCCGTCGCGACGAGGGCCACCATCTCCCGCTCGCGCGGGGTCAGCACGTCGAGCCGGCCCTTGTCGGGCAACGCCCCGCCCTCGGGCATGGCCAGGAAGCGGGCGACCAGGGCGCGCGTGGCGGCGGGGGAGAGCAGGGTGTCGCCGCCCGCCACCGTGCGGACGGCGTCGAGCAGGTCGTCGGCGCCGATGCCCTTGCCGACGAAGCCGCTGGCCCCCGCGCGCAGCGCCTGCGCCACGTGCTCGTCCGTCTCGTACGTCGTCAGCACGAGGATCCGGGTCGCCGCCAGCTCGGGGTCGCCGCAGATCTCGGCCGCGGCGGCGAGCCCGTCGACCTCCGGCATCCGGATGTCCATGACGACCACGTCGGGGCGCAACGCCCGGGTCATGCGGGCCGCCTCGCGGCCGTCGGCGGCCTCCCCGACGACGGTGATGTCGTCGCAGGTCTCCAGCAGCGTCCGGAAGGCCCCGCGCAGCAGGGCCTGGTCGTCGGCGAGCAGCACCCGTAGCGTCATGAGGCCTTCCCGTCGGGCGGCAGGGGCAGGTCGGTCGAGACGAGGAAGCCGCCCTCCGGGCGCCGGCCGGCGGACAGGCGGCCCCCGACCGCCGTTGCCCGCTCACGCATCCCGATCAGCCCGTAGCCGCCCGGGCGCTCGGCCTGATGGGCCGCACCGGTCGTGGCGCGCGCCCGCGAGCCGCTGCCGTCGTCCGCGACCGCGATGGTCACGCGGTCTCGGCTCCACGTCAGGCGGACCCGGGCGCTCCCGGTCCCGGCGTGCCTGGCCACGTTGGTCAGGGCCTCCTGGACGATGCGGTACGCCGTGAGGTCCGTGCCGGGCGGGAGCGGCCGTTCCGTGCCGTCGTGGTGCACCGACACCTCCAGCCCGGCCCGGCCGAAGGACTCCACCAGCGCGGGCAGCCGGCACAGCCCCGGGGCCGGCTCGGCGGGCGCCGACGTGTCGTCGGCCTCGCGCAGCAGCCCGACCGTGGCGCGCAGGTCGTCCAGCGCGCGGGCCGTCGTCCCGACCAGGTCGTCCAGGGCCCGGCGGCTCTGCTCCGGGCGGCTGTCGAAGACGCGGGCGGCCACCATGGCCTGCGCGTTGGCCAGCGTGATCTGGTGCGCCACCACGTCGTGCAGCTCGCGGGCGATGCGCACGCGCTCCTCGGCCACCCGCCGGCGGGCCTCGGTGTCGCGGTCCTGCTCGGCCCGGCGCGCCCGCTCCTCCACGGCGGCCAGGTAGGCCCGCCGGTTCTGCGTCGCGTGCCCGAGCACCCCCGCCACCAGTGGGAAGGCGGCCACGATGGTCAGCCGGCTCGCGTCCTGGCCGGACAGGTCCCCGGCCAGGACGGTGGCGGCCACGAGGAGGGCCGCCGACGCGAGCAGGGCGGCGGCCGCCCGGCGCCGGTCGAGCTGGACGGCCAGCGCGTACCCGGCGACGACGGCCGGGGCCACGAGAAGCGGGGTGAGCAGCAGGCCGGCCGGGACGACGGCCATCCCGCAACCGGTCGTGACGGCCACCGCGGCGATGGGGGACCGGTGGCGCAACGGCAGCGCCCCGGCGGAGACTGCGGCGACCACGTAGGCCGCGGCCGGCGGTGCCGACACCGTGTCGTCCACCCGCAGGACGCCGCCCAGCAGGCAGAGGGCGAAGGCCGTGGCGACGACCGCGCCCTCCCGCCACCGGGAGGCACCTGGTCGCGGGAGGAGGCCGGCGGCGCTCGACATGTCCGCGGCGTCAGCCGACGGGAGCCCGCGGAGCCGCTGGCTCGGTCACAGGGAGCGGGAGGCGGCCCAGCGCGTCGCCCTCGATGTCCACGTTCGGCAGCACACGCTGGAGGATACGAGGCAGCCACCAGGCCCGGTGGCCGAGCAGCGCCAGCACCGCGGGCGCGATCGCCATGCGCACCACGAAGGCGTCGAAGGCCACCGCGGAGGCCAGGCCCACGCCCATCGTCTGGATGGTCGGGCTGTGGACGCCGATGAACCCGGCGAAGACGCTGACCATGATGACCGCGGCCGCCGCCACCACGCGTCCGCTGTGCCGGAAGCCGGCGACGATCGCCTCCTCCGGTGTCGCGCCGTGGACGTACGCCTCCCGCACGCGGGTGAAGAGGAACACCTCGTAGTCCATCGCCAGACCGAAGACGATCCCGATGACGAGGATCGGCATCAACGACATGACCGGGCCGGTCTGCTCGATGCCGATGAGCTCGGCGCCCCAGCCCCACTGGAAGACCGCGACCAGGACCCCGAACGCCGCGCCGACCGAGAGCAGGAAGCCGAGTGCCGCCTTCAGCGGGACGAGGACGGACCGGAAGACTCCCATGAGCAGGAGCACCGCCAGCCCGATGACGACGCCGAGGTACGGGAGCAGGGCGTCCGACATCGCCTGGGAGATGTCGATGTTCAGCGCCGTCCTGCCGGTGACGTACACGTCCGTGGCGGTGGCCGACTCGACGTCGGGCATGACGTCGCGGATCTCCTGCACCAGCTCCTTGGTCCGGGTGCTGCTCGGAGCCGTCGCCGGCACGACGGTCAGCACGGCGGTGTCGCCGGCCGCGTCGAGGACCGGGCCGTCGACCGAGACGACCCCCTCCACCTCCTCGAGGGCCTGCACGACGCGGTCGGAGGCCCCCGTCGCGTCCGCCGAGCGCGACGCGTCCACGACCACGGTGAGCGGCCCGTTGGAGCCCGGCCCGAAGCCCGCGGAGAGCAGGTCGTAGGCCCGTCGCTGCGTGGTCTCCACCGGCTTGGACTCGTCCCCGGGCAGCCCCAGCTCCAGGCCCAGCGCGGGCGCGGCGACCGCTGCCAGGCCGAGCCCGGCGACCAGCAGCACGGCGCGCGGGCGGCGCAGGACGAGCCGCGCCCAGCGGGCGCCGAGCCCGTGCCGCTGCGGTGCGCCCGCCCCGCCGACCGGGGCGGCCCGGCGGGCCGAGCGGGACAGGACCCGTCGACCGAAGGAGCCGAGCAGCGCAGGCACCAGCGTCAGCGCGACCAGCACCGCGAGGCCGACCGCCCCGGCGCCTCCCAGGCCCATCCGGGTCAGCTCGGGGATGCCCACGACCGCGAGGCCGGCGAGCGCGATGACGACGGTGGCTCCTGCGAAGACGACGGCGGACCCCGCCGTCCCCACCGCGCGGCCTGCGGCGTCCTCCGGGCTGCGGCCCTGGGCGCGCTCGTCCCGGTAGCGGGAGGTGATGAAGAGCGCATAGTCGATCCCGACGGCCAGCCCGAGCATCAGCGCGAGGATCGCCACCGTCGACGTGAGGCCCAGGGGCACGGCCAGCGCGGACACCAGGCCGAAGGCGATGGCCACCCCGCAGAAGGCGGTCAGCAGCGACAGGCCGGCTGCGACCAGCGAGCCGAGGGTGATGACGAGCACCACTGCCGCGACAGCCACGCCGACGAGCTCGGTCGTCCCGCCCGGCGACACCTCCGCCTCCAGCGCGGAGCCACCGATCTCGACGGTGAGCCCGCCGTCGCGCGCGTAGCCCGCCGCGTCCTCGAGGGCCCGCCTCGCCGCGCCGGTCAGGTCCAGGGCGCTCACGGCGTACGTGACGGTGGCGTACGCGGTCGTCCGGTCCTCGCTGACGGTGCCGTCGGCGTACGGGTCGGAGACCGCCGCGACCTGCTCACCGCCGGCCAGGGAGCGGAGGGCCTCCTCGACCGACTCCCGGTGCGCCTCGTCCGTCACCCGCTGGCCGTTCGGGGCCTGGAACACGAGGCGGGCGTCGGCGCCCTGCGAGTCCGCGTCGGGGAACCGCTCGTCGAGCAGGTCGAACGCCTGCTGCGACTCGGTCCCGGGCATGGCCAGGTCCTCCTCCTGCCCGGACGGCGCCACCGCCGCCGCCGCGACGGCCAGCGCCACGGCCGTGAGCCAGAGGCCGGCGACGAGCCGCCGCCGGCGAAAGGCCCACCGGCCCAGTCGATACAGAGTTGTCGCCATCGTTGGTCTCCGAACGAGCGAGAAGAAGCCGGACACGAAGTGGGAGCCCGCGCGGGGCCGCCTGCCTTCGAGCGTCGTCGTCCGCCGCGCGTCCCGCGTCGTCAGCGGCGACCGACCTGCACTGGTGCTTCCGAACCGACAGGAGCCGCGTCCTGGTGCGGACGCAGTGGCCGCGCCGCACTTCTCAGATGCCGTCGGCCGCGGCCGATGAGGAGGGCGTTCCGACGACGGGGGGATCGGCGTGCTGGACCAGCCCTGGTTCTTCCTCGACGTGCTGTCCGGGGTCATCGCGGTGTCGACCGGCGTCCTCGCCTGGCGACACCGCGGTGAGACGACCGCTGCGACCGCGCTGGCCGTGACGATGTTCAGCCTCGCCTGGTGGGCGTCGGCCGAGTCCGTGTGCCGGACCGGTGCGCCGTTCCCTGCCCAGTGGGTGGCCCAGTCCCTGCTCTTCGCCGGCGTCGGCGGGGTCGTCGTCGGGTTCTTCTGCCTGTCACGGGCCGTCGCCCACCCCGGGTGGCGGCCGTCGCGCAGGCTGCTGGTGCTGCTCTGCCTCGAGCCCCTGCTGACGGTGGCCGCCGCGCTCACGAACCCGCTGCACGACTGGTTCTACGAGGCCGCCTACCTCTCCGGGCTCCCGCCGACCCTGCACCGGCAGTTCGGCGTGCTGTACGCCCTGCACGCGTCGTACAGCTATCTGCTGCTGCTCGGGTCGCTGACGGTGCTGGCGCGGGCGCTGCCGAAGGCGCATCCGGCGTTCCGCCGGCAGCTGGCCAGCCTGCTCGTCGCCGCGCTCGTGCCTGCTCTCGGGAACGTGCCGACGGTGCTGTTCGAGACCCAGGTGGACCACACCACGCTGCTGTTCGCGGTCACCGGCCTCGTCTCGGCCAACGCCGTGCTCCGCCAGGGGCTGCTCAGCCTGGTCCCGATCGCGCGCGATCTCATGGTCGAGACGATGGACGACGCCATCCTCGTGGTGGACCGGGCCGGCCGGGTCGTCGACATCAACCAGGCCGGGCTGCGGCTGCTCCGCCGCCTGCGCCCGCAGGCGCCCGAACAGGTCGTCGGCGGCTGCGTCGACGTGCTCATCGGGCCCGGGTTCATGCGCACGGTGCAGGACGGGCCCAGGGCGCAGCTCGTGGAAGCACGACCAGGGTTGTTCATCGAGCACCGGACCGTGACCCTGCACGACCGGCGGGACGAGGTGCTCGGCTACCTGATCGTGTCGCGCGACGTCTCGGAGAACCAGAGGCAGCGGGCGGCCCTGGAGCAGGCGAACCAACGCCTCACCGAGCAGCTCGCGGTGATCGAGCAGCTCCGCGACCAGCTGGCCGAGGACGCGTCACGCGACGCCCTCACCGGGCTGCACAACCGGCGCCACCTGATGAGCGCCCTCGACGCCGCGCTGGCCGAGGGCCACGGGGCCGGACGGCCGGTCGCCGTGGTCCTGCTCGACGTGGACCACTTCAAGCGGGTCAACGACACGTACGGGCACGCCGCGGGCGACCTCGCGCTGCAGACCCTGTCCGAGGCTCTGCGGCGGGAGACCAGGGCCGGCGACACGGTGGCGAGGCTGGGGGGAGAGGAGTTCGTGCTCGTGCTGCCCGACGTCGGCGTCGAGCAGGCCCTTCAGCGGGCCGAGTCCCTGCGCAGCGCGTGCGCCCGTGCCCGCGTGGACGTCGAGGGCGCCCGGCTCGCGCTCACCGTGAGCGCCGGGGTGGCCGTCAGCCCGGACCACGCCAGCGGCGCGACCCGGCTCCTCGCGGCCGCCGACCGGGGCCTCTACGAGGCCAAGCGCGACGGCCGCAACCGCGTCGTCGTCGCCTCCTGCATGGCCGCCCGTTCCTGAGCATCAGGGTCGTAGGGTCGTCATGACGGCCTCAGCCCCCGGACGTGTCCGGCGGGTGCCGGGGCGGCGCCACCTGTGCGCCTTCTGTCCGCAGATGTCCCAGCCGGTGCTTCACGGCTGGGCGAACATGCGGCAAGGATCGCACTTGACATGATCCGAACGGACTAGGGTCCGAGGCGCGCTCCGCCACGGGGGCAGAGCGCGGACGGAGGAAGCATGCAGATCAGCCGATGGGCGGGCGCCGCGGTCGCGGTCACCGCTCTCGCAGCTGCGGTGGGGGCGCCGGCGACCGCGTCGGCCGCCAAGAAGCCGGCGCCGACGACCGAGGTGACGTCCTGCGGCGTCGTGGTCAAGGCCACCGGCCAGTACGCGGACGCGCACAGCGGCACGGTCACGTTCTACAACCAGGGCAAGGCCCCGGTCATCTGGACGCTGACGTGGGACGTCGAGAACACCGCCGACCTGTGGAACGGGCGCGACGAGGACGTGACCTGGTCCCAGGAGGGCACCACGCTCACCGTCACCGGCCAGTCCTGGAACCGGACGGTGCAGCCGGGCAAGTCGCTGACGCTGGGCTACGTCGCGGGGGGGCACACCGCTCCGGCCGGCGTGAAGATGAACGGCGTCGCCTGCGGTGACCCGTCGCCGGCGAACGAGCGCGCCCGGTCCAAGGCCGAGAAGCAGCAGGCGCGCGCGGCCGAGCGTCAGGCCAAGGCCGAGGCCCGCGTCGCGATCAAGGCGATGAAGGCGGCGGAGAAGGCCGAGGCCAAGGCGGCCAAGGACGCGCAGAAGGCGGCGGAGAAGGCCACCAACGCCTGATCGACGTTCCGTGGGCCCCGGCACCGTCCCCGGTGCCGGGACCTCGTCGTCCCCCGGTCCGTGCCGGTGGCTACCCGGCTGGTGGGCGGGGCACTGAGGGCGATGCCTTCCTCCATCGCCGTTCCCGCGGCACCCGGACGAGCAGCCCGCGGGCGGCGCCCGCTCGCTCGAGGGGGCGCCGGGCCGTTGCACGGTCACGTGCCCTCGAGGCCCGGCGCCAGGTCGGCGAGCGCTAGCAGCGCCCGCTCCGGATGCTCGGCGATGCGGTTGAGCACGTAGAGCCACCATTCGCCGCCGAACACCACGTACTCACGGGTGGGGTACCCCTCCGCGCGCAGCCCGTCCAGCAACGCGGTCCCGAGCCCGCGCAGCATCTCGAACTCCACGTCCTCCTCGCGCAGCCGGTCGCCGTGCTCGGCAACCAGCGCGCTCACCAGCTCGGGGTCGTGCGTCGCGAGCGACACGCGGTGGCCCTCGGCCAGCAGCCGACCGGCGAGATCGAGGTACGCCGCGGTCAGCTCGGCACTGCCGCGCGGGTAGGCGAGGGACTCCGGCTCCCGGAAGGCGCCCTTCACCAGCCGGACGGGGCCGGGATGTCGCAGCACGCGATCGAGGTCGCGCGGGGTGCGGTGCAGCCGTGCCTGCAGTGTGATGCCGACGTCCAGCTGCTCCGCGCACAGCCGTTCGTAGAGGCCGAGCACGAGATCGGTGCGGCCCGAGCCCTCGGCGGACACCATGAGCGTGGCCCCCGCGGCGTCGGCGGCCGTGGCCATGCGGCGCACGTTGTCCAGGGTGAGGCCCTCGTCGACGACGGCCCCGACGTGCGAGAGGTCGAACGAGACCGTGCTCGGCAGCCCGGCCGCGCGGATCGCCGTGGCGAGCTCGACGAACACGTCCGCCTCGCGGCGCGCGAGCTCCGCGTCGCGGACGCTCTCCCCGGTGTACTCGATGCTGGCGGCATGCCCGCGCTGCACCGCGCTCCTCGCGGCCGCCAGCGCCTCCTCGATCGAGTCGCCGGCGACGTAGCGGCGCGCCACGCGCGCGGCGAGCGGGGACAGCTCCGGATGCGCCATGACCCGTGCCTTGAGCCCTTCGTCCAGCGCCCACGCCCGGAGGGCGTCCGCTGCTCGCTCGAGCGCTGCAGGCGGTACCAGTGGCAGATGGTCCATGTCAGGTCTCCCTTGACGATCGTCCCGAACGGGACCATCCTAGATGGGTCTACTGGATCGATGGAAGGGGATTTCCGATGACCGCGTACTGCTTGTTCGACAATGTCGAGGTGACCGACCCGGCAGGCATGACGGCGTACGTCGACGCCGTGCACGCCACGGTGCGGGCGCACGGCGGGCGCTACCTCGTCGTGGGTGGGACGACCGTGCACGTCGAGGGGGAAGCTGTGGTCACCTATCCGGTGCTCATCGAGTTCCCGTCGCTGGGGGCCGCCCGCGAGTGGTACGCCTCGCCGGAGTACGCACCGCTGAAGGCGCTGCGCCAGGCGTCCTCGCGCGCCAACGCCGTGTTCTTCGAGTCCGCGGGCTCGCCGTTGCTGGAGGCGTCAGCCGCATGAGGCCTCGTGGCTGAGTCGCGCCGCCCACGCCGCCCGGACGACCTCTTCGCCGACCCCCGGTGGGAGGCGTTCGGGCTGCTGCGCGAGGCCTATCTCGCGCTCAGCGGGCGGATCGACGGCGACCTGGCCGCCGCCGGGGCCGCCAGCTCTGCGATCAGTGACCTGGTGTTCCGCCTTGCGCGCACGCCGGGCCACGCGCTGCGCGCGCTGGACATCACCCGAGCGTTGCACACCTCCACCACGAGGACGACCCGGCTGCTGGACGAGGCGGAGGCCGGCGGGCTGGTCGAGCGCCGACCGCACCCGAGCGACAGGCGTGCCCTGCTGGTGGTGCTGACCCCTGCGGGGCTGGCCGAGGCCCGCAGGCTCGGTCGGGTGGCCCTGGACTCCACGCAACGGCACGTGCACGACCGGCTCAGCGCCGAGGAGGTGGCCCAGCTGGAGGGCCTCCTGCGCCGGCTCCGCGACGGGTGAGAAGCCGGCAACCCCGCCGCCGGGAGCTGGCCCCCAGGTGCACCCGATACGCCCCGGTGCTTCGCTCAACCTTCGGCCTGCCACCGGAGTCTTAGAGGCAGTCCGGCAGGCGGGAGAGGTTGTGCGGCGTGCAGAAGAGCGGGATTTCGAGGCGTTCGTGGCGGCGCGGGGGCCCGCGCTGCTGCGGCTGGCGCGCCTGCTCGTGTCCGACGCCCACGAGGCCGAGGACGTCCTGCAGACCGCGCTGCTGCGCCTCACCGGGCACTGGGGCCGGCGCGTGCAGGACCCGGAGGCGTACACGCGACGGGTGCTGGTCAACCTGGCGAAGGACCGGGGGCGAAGACGCCTGCCGTGGCCCTTCGCGCCCGAGTCGCTGCCGCCCGGCCGCGTGCCCGACCACGCCGACGCCGCGGCCACCCGCGACGAGCTGACGGCGGCGCTCGCCACGCTCCCTCCTCGCCAGCGCGTCTGCGTCGTGCTGCGGCACGTCGAGGGACTGAGCGAGGCGGAGACCGCAGGCCTGCTCGGCTGCTCGGTCGGGACCGTCAAGAGCCAGACCAGCCGGGGACTGGCCCGGCTGCGCGACATCCTGGGGCCCGGCCCGGCCGCCCCCACCTCTGCGAACGCCGGGAGTTGACGATGGACGACACGAACACGATCGAGCGCCTCCGGGCGCTGTCCGCGGCGGGGGAGGCCGAGCCCGTGCCCCCGGGCCTCGCCCGCGACGTGCTGCGGCGCCGGCGGCGGCGCGACGCGGCCCGTCGGGTCACGTACGGCGCACTCGCGCTCGCCGTCATCGCCGGAGGGAGCGCGGTCTGGAGCAACTCCGCGTCCGCCACCCCACCGACCGCTGCCATCGAGCGCACGGCCACCGTCCCGGGCGACGCGGCTGCGCACGTGCCGGGCCTCGCCCTCGGCGGCACGCAGTGAGCACCGCCGCGCCGGACAGCCGCGCACGCACGGAGCCGGACGGCGGGGGGCAGCGGCCCGTGACGCGGCGACGTCGCGTCCCTGCCTGGGCGGAGATGACCCTCCTCGTCGGCATCGCGCTCGTCCTGGCGATGCTGGTCAAGGCGTTCCTCGTCCAGGCCTTCTACATCCCGTCCGGGTCCATGGAGAACACGCTGCGCATCGGCGACCGCGTCCTGGTCGAGAAGCTCTCGTACCGCTTCGGCGAGATCGAGCGCGGGGACGTCCTGGTCTTCAACGGCGTCGACTCGTTCACCCCCGAGGTCGAGCTGGACGAGCCGACCAACCCCCTCGTCAGGGGGGCTCGCGCCCTCGGCGGCGTCGTGGGCCTGGCGCCGCCGGACGAGCGCGACTTCATCAAGCGGGTCATCGGGCTGCCGGGGGACCGCGTCGTCTGCTGCGACGCCGCAGGCCGGATCACGGTCGACGGCCTGCCGCTCGAGGAGGAGAGCTACCTCTATCCCGGCGACAACCCCTCCGACCGGGCCTTCGACGTGACCGTCCCCGAGGGCCGGCTCTGGGTGCTCGGGGACCACCGCAGCGCCTCCGCCGACTCACGCCAGCACATGGGCGAGCCGGGCGGCGGCTTCGTGCCCGTGGACAGGGTGATCGGCAGGGCGTTCGCGGTGGTCTGGCCGCTCGGCCACTGGCGCTTCCTCTGAACAGCCGGCCCTTCCAGCGCTCGACGCAGGCGCGCTCGCACCGACCCCTCGCCCGCCGATCGCCGCCGCTGAGCCGACGGGCCCGGTCGGCAGCCCCGAGCGGGGCTTGCGGCCCCCCGCGGGCGGCACGGCCGGTGCAGCAGTGGTCGCGGCGGCGATGCGCCCGGTGGGACGCCGAAGGCCCCGCACGTCGGTGCGAGGCCTTCGGCAGCGGAGCGGTCAGTACGTGAAGCGCGAGAGCTGCCCCTGCAGCTCGGCGGACATCCGCGAGAGCCCGCTCGCCGCGTCCTGCACGTCGGCGACCGTCGCCGTCGTCGTGTGGGCGCTCTGCGCGACGCCCGCGATCGTCCCGGCGATCTCCTCGCTGCCGGACGCGACCTGCACCGCGTTGCGCGACATCTCCGCCGTCGTGGCGGTCTGCTCCTCGACCGCCGACGCGATCGTGGTCGTGAAGTCGTTGATCTGCCCGATGACGCCGGCGATCTCCGCGATTGCCGAGACCACGCTGCCGGTGTCGGCCTGGATGGCCTCGACCCGGGCCGCGATGTCGCCGGTGGCGCGCCCGGTCTCGGAGGCGAGCTCCTTGACCTCGTTGGCGACGACGGCGAAGCCCTTGCCCGCTTCTCCGGCCCGGGCAGCCTCGATGGTCGCGTTCAGGGCGAGCAGCTTGGTCTGCTCCGCGATCGACGTGATGACCCGGACGACCTCGCCGATCTGCCGGCTGGACTCGCCGAGCGCGGTGACGGTCGCGTTGGTCGCGTCCGCGACGCCCACGGCCTGGGAAGCGACATGTGCAGCCTGGTTCGCGTTCTCGCTGATCTCCCGGATCGAGGCGCCCATCTGCTCGCTGCCCGACGCCAGCGTCTGCACGCTGGAGGAGACGGCGGACGAGGCGTTCGCCACGACATCGGCCTGCCCGGAGGACTCCGCCGCGCTCGCGGCCACCTGCACGGCGGCGTCGGCCAGGTGGCGGGAGCTGCGCTCCATCCCGGTGGCGGAGTCGCGGACCGCGACGAGCAGGCCGCGTACGCCCTCACGGGCCTGCGCCAGGGCGTCGGCCATCTGCCCCAGCTCGTCCCGGCCCTCGACCTTCGCCTCAACCGTGAGGTCGCCGCGAGCCATCGCACAGAGCGCCTCGCGCACCCGGGCGAGGCTGCGCACGATGCCGCCGGCGACCCAGAAGCCCAGGGCGAGGGCGAGCAGCAGGCCGGCCACGAGGACGATCACGACCCAGCGGATGGCGCTGCCGGCGCTCGCCTCGGCCGACTCGGCCTCCGTGACGGCCTTGGCCGCCTGCGCGTCCGCCTCCGTCTTGTACGCGTCGAGCAGGTCCGACGTCAGCGGCCGCACCTTCTCCTGGAAGACCGTGACCGCCTGCCCGGCCTCGCCCGCATCGACGGCGGCGAAGAGCTCCTGCTCGGTCAGCTGCGCGTACTGCGTCAGCATCTGCTGCAGGGACTCGACGGCGGCTGGGTCGGCCGCGGTCGGGAGGTAGTCCGCGGCCCGCTGCTCGACCTTCTGCTGCAGCTCGAGGTTCTCCTCACGGATCTCCTGGCGCCGCTCGGCCAGCGCGCTGCTGTACTCCGTGACCCGCGCGCGCCAGCTCTGCAGGTCGCGCTGCAGGTCGCCGAGCGCGACCAGCGGCTGGATCGTCGCGCTGTTCATCGCGGCGTTGCCCGCGCGCAGGGCGCGGATCTGGGAGACGCCCGCCGCGGCGACCACCGTCGCGACGACCGCCAGCAGCCCGAGGGAGGCGAGGATCTTGGTCCGGACCCCGCGGTCGCGGGCCCAGCTCATGGAGGGCATGTGTCGCTCGTCCTTTCAGCAGCCCGGCGGCCCGGGCATCTCTCGGACGGAACGTCGGCTCGATGCTCTCCTGCCTTGAGCAACGGCTAGCGCCGGGCGTCGACCAGGCTCTCGTCGAGCACGGTGCGCAGCACCTGCTGCCGGCCAGCCGTCAGCTCGGCGAGGTCGGTGCGCAGCCGGACGTCGCGGCCACGGACGGTCAGCGTGGAGACCCCGTTGTCGAACCACGGGCCGTGGTCCAGGCCCCAGCGGATGCGCGCCGCAGGCACCCCTGCGCGGCGCGCCAGCCACGTCACGGCAGCTCGGGCCGGAGGCGTCATGAGGACGCGGTTCGCCGCCCGGATGGACCGGGAGAGCGGGTTGCGGAACGGCGACATCACGAGCTGCCAGACGGGTGCCGCGTCGTCGCTCGCCGCCGCGATGTGCGCGCGGGAGGCGTACGACAGGTGCACGTCGCCGGAGAGGACCAGCACGCTCGCGGGCGGTGCGCCACGCCTGCCCGACGCCACCTCCGCCAGCGCCTCCGTCAGCGAGTCGAAGCTCTTGCGGAACGCCGCCCAGTGCTCCAGGTCGACGGCCCAGCGGATCCGCTCGGCGAGCTTGCCGAACGCCGTGCCCCACGCGCCGCCGGCCGTCGCCTCGTTCCAGCCCTCGAGCTCGTGGACCGACGGCGTGAGCAGCCAGGGCAGCGAGGTGCCGACCAGCAGGTGGTCGACGTCCCCGGTGAGGTGCTGCTCGAGCCACTGCCACTCGTTGTCGTCGACCATTCCGCGCGCGCCGGGGCGCAGCGAGCGCGAGCATCGCGAGTCGATCATGACCAGCCGGGTCCGGCCGAGCTGGCGGACGTGGCTCCAGCGGTGGGCGTCGGGCTGCTGGTCCGAGCGCCAGGCCATCTCGTCCAGGACGCGGTCGCGCTCGTCCTCCGTCGCCGCCGCGCAGATCTCACGCAGCACCGGGCTGGCCTCGAGCTCGTCGGGGGAGAGGTTGCCGAGGTGCTGGTAGACCCAGTACGACCCGAACGCACCGACCACGCGCTCCTTCCACCACGGCTGCGCGCTCATGTGCTCGCGCCACGCGGCGGAGGTGTTCCAGTCGTCGCGCAGGTCGTGGTCGTCGAGGATCATCGCGCTGGGCACGGTCGACAGCAGCCACCGGAGCGACGGGTGGCTCCAGGTCTTCTCGTAGAGCCAGGTGTACTCGTCGAAGCTGTTGATCTCCGCCTGCACCTCGGGGTCCACCCCCGGCCGTTGCTGCAGCCGCTCGACCATCTGGGCATCGGGCTCGTCGGCGTAGACCTGGTCCCCGAGCAGCACGAGCAGGTCCGGCCGCGGCGTCCTCCCGTGCAGCACGCCCTCGGCGAGCGCCACGAGAGCGTCCGCGCCGTGCCCGTGGAAGCCGCGCTCGTCGTACGGCGCGAGGGCCCGGCACGAGCCGAAGGAGATGCTCAGGCTCTTCTCGCCGGTCCCGCCCAGCGTGCGGATGACCGGCGCCGGGTGCGGGTCGTCCGGCAGCGGCCAGACGACCGCGTCGTCGAGCCGGACGTCGTACGCGGCCTCCGTGCCGGGCTCCAGCCCCTCGACGGTGACGATCGCGAAGTGGTGGCCGTGGACCGACCAGGTCGCGGTCTCCGCGTCGAGCACGCGGACGCGGCCGGGCCGGTCGGTCTCGACCCAGACGGTCGCGCGGGTCTCGTCGACCCACCGCAGCAGCGGGCCGACCCGCAGGCGGGGGGCGTGCCGTTCAGCGCTCGTACCGTCAGTGTTCACCCTTCACGCTATCCCGGCGATCTTTCCCCCGCCAGGCGCGCGGGCCGGCGTCACCCCGGGAGCACCCGCACCTCACCGGCGGGCAGCGACGCCCACCAGCGCGCGTACCGGCGGTAGACCGCGGGGTCACGGTCGGCCAGCAGCTCGAGGAGGGCGCCCGCCTCCGCCTCCAGCTGCGCCCAGGCCTCCTCGGCCAGTTGGTGGAAGGCCGTCGCCTCGATGCCGCCCTCCACCGGGCGCCACACCCCCGCGACGTGCCCGTCGACGAGCAGCGTGGGCAGCACGTCCCCGTTGGCGCGCGTCACGAGCTTGCGGTACGCCGGGGGCACCACGCGGCTGCGGTCGGCGTAGGCGAGCAGCACGCTGTCCCACATGGCCATGAGGCGGGCGGGTGCCGGCACGTCCTCGCGCGGCACGGCCCCTGCCGGGACGTCCAGGAGCTCGACCCCGCCCGGGCCCTCGAGCCGCACCAGCCGGTCGCCCAGGTCGGCGACCGCCTTCCGCGCACGGGTCTTCTGCACGAGGCAGAAGCCGGCGACGTCGGCGAGCGTCGCCGGGCCGAACCCCTCCAGGTAGCGCCGCACGAGCACGGCCAGGCCGGCGTCCCGCTCCTCGGGCGCGGGCACGTGCCCGGCCGCGGCGTACGCGTTGCGCGGGCCGAAGGACCATGGGCCGCCGGTGGGGGAGTGGCGCAGCGGGGCGTACGACCGCAGCGCCCACCAGACCCCGGCCACCGCGTCCCGGCCGACCTGCTCGGCCAGCCAGGCGTCGACCTCCGGCCCGGTCCTGGGCACCGCGAGGAACGCCAGCAGCTGCGGGACGAGCGCGTCGGCCTCCTCCACGGTGACCCCGCTCGAGGTGAACCGCTCGTCGCCCAGGCGCGGGGCGCGCAGGGTGGGCAGCATGGCCGCATGGAAGGCCGGCCGGTCCTCGGCAGTGACCGCGTGCAGCGTGATGCGCATCAACGGCGCTTTGACGACGTGAGCTTCACGGAACGCCAGATCCAGCTTCGCGGGAGCGAAGCCGGCAATGCGATTCCAGAGTGCGAGGTATGGGGAGGCCGGCTCCTGCGCCTGCAGCGCCACGACGCGCTGCACGGCCGACACGACGTCGAGGGCCTCCCGGTCCAGCAGCAGCTGGCGGGCGAGCGTGGCGCGGTTCAGTCGCCGTTCGGTGATCGCCATGACCGGCATCGTGGCAGCGGGAGCGGTCAGGCCCTGGCCGGAAGCGGGCAGTCGCCGCAGGTGCCGCCGCCGGGCAGCCGGTAGTAGAGGCAGCAGGTGCCCCGGCGGAACCGCCGACCGGGGGCGAACGCGCCCGCGCCGCGCAGCGGAGGGCGGGCCAGCAGGGCGTCGGCGACCCCGTACGCCGCGCCCGCCACGCTGGGGCGTGCGCGGGCCAGCGCCCCGGCGGCACCGGCGATCCCCGACGCGGCGTTCCCCCACAGCAGCGACGGGGCCAGCGGGGCCAGGGCGCGCGCGGTGTCGACGAGCCGGGCCAGCACGTCCTCGACGAGCGCGGCGTGCAGCCCGTCGGCGTCCCCCGGCGGGACGTGGGCCGAGGTCGGCAGCAGCAGGGGCACCGGCCCGGGCTGCCCGTCGCGCCAGCTCAGCCGGCCCACCGGAAGGACCGCGTCGCACATCGCCGCGGCGGCGATGGCCGGGGCGCTCAGCCGGGCTGCGACACCGAGCATCACGACCGACGTGACGACGCGCTCCTCGACGGCCTCGACCGGCGCGCCGGCCAGGCTCGCCAGGGCAGTGCGGCCGCTGCGTACTCGCGCGGCGAGCAACTCGGGCTCGTCGACCAGGCGGGCGACGGGCAGCCACTCGTCGTCGGCCGGGCCGGTGGCCAGCTCGACGAAGGGGCCGAGGCCCCGCAGGACGGACGACAACGTCTCGGCTGTGTGCGGAGCTCGCAGGACGCACTCGCTTCCACTGGGCTACGGCAGCAAGTGTGGCGGCACGGCACGGCCGGCGGAAGCCGGGTGGCTGCCTCTGCCCCCGGCCCTCAGCCGGCGGCCACCAGCGGGGCCACCTCCGTGCCGAGCAGCTCGATCGCCCGGAGCACGTCCTTGTGCGGCAGCGTCCCGACGCTGACGTGCAGCATGAACCGCTCGATCCCCAGCGCCTCGCGCATGGCGAGGATCTTCTCCGCGACGCGGGCCGGGCTGCCGATCACCAGCGAGCCGTCCGGCGCCGCGAGCGCCCGGTACTGCTCCGGCGTCATCGCGCCCCACCCGCGCTCACGTCCCAGCCGGCTCATCGCACCGGCGTAGGACGGGTAGTAGTCACGCTCGGCCTGGTCGGTCGTCGCGGCGAGGTAGCCGTGGGCGTGGACGGCGACCGGCTGCGGCGAGTGCCCGCCCTGCTCGACGGCGCGCCGGTGCAGGTCGGCCAGCGGGGCGAAGCGCGCCGGCTGCCCCCCGATGATCGCGAGCGCCATGGGCAGGCCCAGCAGCCCGGCGCGGATCACCGACTCGGGCGTGCCGCCCACCGCCACCCAGACCGGCAGCGGCTGCTGGACGGGGCGCGGGTAGACCGGCTGGTCCTCGAGCGCGGGGCGGAACCGGCCCGACCACGTGACGCGCTCGTTGTCGCGCAGCGCGAGCAGGAGCTCGAGCTTCTCGGCGAACAGCTCGTCGTAGTCGGACAGGCTGTAGCCGAACAGCGGGAACGACTCGATGAAGGAGCCGCGGCCGGCCATCAGCTCGGCACGGCCGTTCGAGAGCAGGTCCAGGGTCGCGTACTCCTGGAAGACCCGCACGGGGTCGGCCGAGCTCAGCACGGTCACGGCGCTGGACAGGCGGATCGAGCGGGTACGCGCCGCGGCCGCGGCCAGCACCATCCCCGGCGCCGAGGCGGCGAAGTCGGCCCGGTGGTGCTCGCCGACGCCGTACACCGCCAGGCCGACCTGCTCGGCGAGCTCGATCTCCTCGAGGACCTCGGCCAGGCGCTCCTGGTGGCTGACCGTCCGGCCGGTGGCCGGGTCGGGGTACGTCTCGGCGAACGTCGTGATTCCCAGCTCCATGGCACGGCCTCTCTGTTGAGTGTGCAACTACCAACAGGGTCGCACGTCGGCGAGATTCCCACGGCCGCGGGCGACGGGGCCAGGGCGCCACCGGCGGGCGCCGTGCCGGTTCCGGGGCTAGGTGCACGACACGCGCGCCGACACGCCGCGCGCCTCCCCGAATTGCACCGCCCGCTGGGCTAGCTTCCCTGGCCATGGAGCGGTTGACATAACTATGAAGCTCCACTTGAGGGTGAGGGTTGACGGTTCGGCCCGACCGAGCCGCTCCCCGTCCTCGACCTCTCGTACCGGCCGGGCCGAACGGCCCAGTAGGAAGGGCAACCGACGTGGCAGCACCGCAGAACTACCTGGCGGTCATCAAGGTCGTCGGCATCGGCGGCGGCGGCGTCAATGCCGTCAACCGGATGATCGAGGTCGGCCTCAAGGGCGTTGAGTTCATCGCCATCAACACGGACGCGCAGGCGCTGCTCATGAGCGACGCCGACGTCAAGCTCGACGTGGGCCGCGAGCTCACCCGTGGCCTCGGGGCGGGGGCGGAGCCCCAGGTTGGCCGCAAGGCCGCCGAGGACCACAAGGAGGAGATCGAGGAGGTGCTCAAGGGCGCCGACATGGTCTTCGTGACCGCCGGCGAGGGGGGCGGCACCGGCACCGGCGGCGCGCCCGTCGTGGCCCGCATCGCCCGCTCGCTCGGCGCGCTGACGATCGGTGTCGTCACCCGCCCGTTCACCTTCGAGGGCCGCCGGCGCGCGACCAGCGCGGAGAGCGGCATCGAGGAGCTGCGCAACGAGGTCGACACGCTGATCGTCATCCCGAACGACCGGCTGCTGTCGATCTCGGACCGCCAGATCAGCATGCTCGACGCCTTCAAGCAGGCCGACCAGGTCCTGCTGCAGGGCGTCTCCGGGATCACCGACCTCATCACGACCCCGGGTCTGATCAACCTCGACTTCGCCGACGTCAAGAGCGTCATGTCCGGCGCGGGCTCGGCTCTCATGGGCATCGGCTCCGCGCGCGGTGAGGACCGTGCGGTCGTCGCGGCCCAGCAGGCGATCGCGTCGCCGCTGCTCGAGGCCTCGGTCGAGGGCGCGCACGGCGTGCTCCTCTCGATCGCGGGCGGGTCCGACCTGGGGCTGTTCGAGATCAACGAGGCGGCGCAGCTCGTCGCGGAAGCAGCGCACGGCGAGGCCAACATCATCTTCGGGGCCGTCATCGACGACGCGCTCGGCGACGAGGTCCGGGTGACCGTCATCGCCGCCGGGTTCGACGGCGGCCAGCCGCGGCGGCGCGGCCAGGGCCAACAGGAGCAGCAGCAGGCCCGACGGGCGCCCGGCACGGTCGCGGCCCCACCGGCGTCCGTGCCGCTCCCGCCGGGGCTGGGCGCCAACGGCGCGGCGACCGAGGCGGCGCGCCCGGCCCGCGCTGCCGAGCCGGCCCCCGTGTCCCGTCCCGTCCCGGCGCCCGCCCAGCGCCCCGAGCCGGTGGGTGCCCGCCCCGCCGTCCGGCCGCGCACGATCGTGTTCGACGACGCGGCCGACGACCTCGACGTGCCCGACTTCTTGAAGTAGCCCCCGGGGCACGGGAGTGAGCCGTCGCGACGAGCTCGCCGAGCGCCTCTCGGCGGTCGAGGAGCGGGTGGTCGCGGCCTGCCGGGAGGCGGGCCGCGACCGGGCCGAGGTCACGGTCATCGCCGTGACCAAGACCTACCCCGCCTCGGACGTGGAGCTGCTGGGCGAGCTGGGCGTCAGGGACGTGGCGGAGAACCGCGAGCAGGAGGCGGGTGCGAAGGCGGCCGAGTGCGCGCGGCTGGGGCTGTGCTGGCACTTCGTGGGCCAGCTGCAGACCAACAAGGCGAGCGCCGTCGCCCGCTGGGCCGACGTCGTCCACTCGGTGGACCGGGAGCGGCTCGTCCCGGCCCTGCAGCGGGGGGCCGAGCAGGCGGGCCGGGTGCTCGACTGCCTTCTCCAGGTGGCCCTCGACGAGGACGCTGCGGCGGGTGCCGTCGCTGCGCGGGGCGGAGCGGCTCCGCAGGAGGTCGAGCGCCTTGCCGAGGCGGTCGACGGCTCGGCCTCGCTGCGGCTTCGCGGGGTGATGGCGGTCGCCCCGCTCGGGGCCGACGCGCGGGCCGCGTTCGACCGGCTCGCGGCCGTGAGCGAGCGGCTGCGGGTGGGCCGGCCCGGCGCGAGCGTGATCAGCGCGGGGATGAGCGGTGACCTCGAGGCGGCCGTGCTGGCCGGTGCGACACACCTGCGCGTCGGCAGCGCGATCCTCGGGAAGCGGCCTCCGCTCCGGTAGCGTCCGACGCGGTATGCAAGACCCCGCCGCGGGAAGCGGCGCCACGCTTGGCCAGGCCGAGCACGCAAGACAGCCAGTGCAGGACCAGCCATAGCAGGACCGATGCAGCCGGCCCGCCCACCGGGCGACGCCGGAGCTCGACTAGTGCGAAGTGACCGGAGGCAGCACGAACATGGCCGGCGGGATGCGCAGGATGGCGGTCTACCTCGGCCTCGTCGAGGACGAGGCGGACCGCTACGACCGCTACGACGACTACGACGGCGACGAGCGGGGCTACGACTCCGGCTACGGCCCGGGCCATGGCGCGGACTACGACGACGAGCTCGAGCCCAAGCGGGCCGAGGCGTACGAGCCGGCCCCTCGCCCGCGGCGCACGCTGCACGCCGAGGCGGCCCGCCCGGACGCCGGCGTGTCCGAGCTGTCCGGCCGTGAGCACCGGCTCCGCGAGCCGGTCGGCCGCGGCGGGCTCGCGCACGCGACCGAGGGGTCCCTGGCCACCGTGCCGCGCCCCGTGGCGCAGGCGCCGGCCCCGCAGCCGACCGCACTGGACCGCATCACCACGATCCACCCCCGGTCCTACAACGACGCCAAGCAGATCGGCGAGAGCTTCCGTGGCGGGACCCCCGTCATCATGAATCTCACCGACATGGACGACGCGGACGCCAAGCGGCTCGTCGACTTCGCCGCCGGGCTCATCTTCGGCCTTCGTGGGACGATCGAGCGCGTGACGAACAAGGTGTTCCTGCTGTCCCCGGCCAACGTCTCGGTCAGCGCCGAAGATCGGGCGCGGATGGCCGAGAACGGCTTCTTCAACCAGAGTTAGGGCCTGTGCGCACCTTCGGCGAGATCGTCTACGTCCTCCTGACGATCTACACATTCATTCTGATCGCCCGGCTCGTCCTGGATTACGTCCAGCTGTTCGCGCGGTCCTGGCGTCCGCGTGGGGTGGTGCTGGTCCTGGCCGAGGCCATCTACTCGGTCACGGATCCGCCACTGCGGGCCCTCCGGCAGGTGATCCCGCCCCTGCGCCTGGGTAACGTGTCGCTCGACCTGTCGTTCCTCGTGCTGATCGTGTTCGTGCAGGTCTTGGCTAGTGTGGTCAGGGCTGTCTTCATCGTCTGATCGTCACCCTGACCACCCATCGACCCGTTCGAGGAGCACCACATGCCTCTCAGTCCCGAGGACGTCGCCAACAAGCAGTTCACGAGCACGCGCCTCGGACGTGGCTACGACGAGGCCGAGGTCGATGACTTCCTCGACGAGGTCGAGGCGGAGCTGACGCGACTGAGCCGTGAGAACGAGGAGCTGCGCGGCAAGCTCTCCCAGTGCCAGCGGGCGCTGTCCGAGGCCCAGGCCCGGCTCGCCCGTGGTGAGGGCGCCCCGGCGACCGGCGCGCACCCGGTGGCCGTGCCCACCGGCCCGCACGCGATCTCCGTGCCGACCGGCCCGCACCCGGTCGCCGTCCCCACCGGGCAGCACGCCGTCGCGCCCGCCCCGGTGCAGGCTCAGCCCGAGCCGGCTCCGGCGCCGCCCGCGCCGCCGGCGCCCGTCGCCGCGCCCGAGCAGGCCGCGGGCATCCTCGCCCTCGCCCAGCGCACCGCCGACGAGCACGTCGCCGAGGCGCGTACGCAGGCCGACCGCATCGTGAGCGAGGCCCGCACCCGGGCCGAGGCGCTCATCCGCGAGGCCGAGGAGCGCCAGCGCCAGGTGCTCGGCACTCTGGAGAGCGAGCGTTCCGTCCTCGAGCGCAAGGTCGACGACCTGCGCTCGTTCGAGCGCGACTACCGCGCCCGGCTCAAGTCCTTCATCAGCGGCCAGCTGCAGGAGCTCGACTCCCGCGGCGGCGGCGACAACGGCGAGGGACGGGGCTTCGCCCCGGTCGGCAGCGGAGGCGGGCACCGCGCCGACGAGAGCGGCTACGGGCTCGACAAGGGCTGAGCGCCCAGGCACGTCCGGAACGGCGGGCTCCCCAAGGGGGGGACCCGCCGTTCTCGCGTTCGCACGTCTGTCCCTGCGTGCACGGCGCGGCAGGCGCGGACCGGTGCCCCTCGGCACCGGCTCCGCGCCGCCCGCTGCGCGCTCAGGCCTTGGCGACCCAGAAGGTCAGGCCCAGCGCCTCGTCGCTGAACCGCCCGGCGGCCGCCGCGCCGGCCGGCTCGCCGGCCGCGTACTCCGTGGCGAGCACCTCGGCCGCGACCGTCTCCGCGTGCTCCTGCAGCGCGGCGGCGAGCTCGCCCTCGGCCTGCCAGCGCAGCGCGATGCGGTCGCTGACCTCGAACCCGCTGGTCTTGCGCGCGTCCTGGACGAGCCGCACGGCCTCCCGGGCCAGGCCGGCGCGGATCAGCTCGGGGGTGAGCTCGAGGTCGAGCGCCACCGTCAGGCCCGGCTCGCTGGCGACCGCCCACCCCTCCTTGGGCGTCTCGGTCACGGTGAACTCGTCGGGCTCGAGGCTCAGCTGCTCACCGTCGACGACCACTGCGGAGCCCGCCAGCAGCTCGCTCACCTCCGCCGCGGAGACCGCCGCCGCCACCACGGGGGTGCGCTTGCCGAACCGCTTGCCCAGAGCCCGGAAGTTGGGCTTCGCCGTGCGGGTCACGAGCGCGGCGTCCTCGGCCAGGGCGCCCTCGCGCTGCACGTTGAGCTCCTCGCGGGCGATGGCCCGCAGCTCCTCGGGCAGGGTTGCCCAGTCCTTGGACAGCACGGCCACCTCGGCGAGCGGCTGGCGCGTGCGGACCTTGTGCTCGGTACGTGCCGAGCGCCCGAGCTCGACGACCCGGCGGACGAGCGACATCTGCTCGGCCAGCGTGTCGTCGACGAGCGAGCCGTCGACGGTCGGCCACGCCGCGAGGTGCACGGACGCCGGCAGCTCGTCCGACGTCGCCGCGAACAGGTCGCGCCACACCCGCTCGGTGACGAACGGCACGATCGGCGCCAGCAGCAGGGTCAGTGACTGCAGGCACTCGTGCAGGGTCGCGAGCGCGGACGGGTCGCCGTCCCAGAACCGGCGCCGGGAGCGGCGGACGTACCAGTTGGACAGGTCGTCGACGAAGCGTGCCAGCAGGGCGCCGATCCGCTGCGCGTCGAACTCCTCCATCGCCTCGGTCACCGCACGCACCACCCGGTGCGCCTCCGACAGCGCCCAGCGGTCGAGCACGCTGCGCTCGGCCAGCGGGGGAGCGGCGGTGGCGGCCGGGTCGTAGCCGGCGGCCCGGCCGTAGAGCGCGAGGAAGGAGGCGGTGTTCCAGTACGTGAGCAGGACCTTGCGCACGACCTCCTGCAGGCCGGTGTGGCCGACCCGGCGGGCGGACCATGGCGAGCCCGAGGCGAACATGAACCAGCGCAGCGCGTCGGCGCCGTGCTCGTCCATGAGCGGCACAGGGGCCAGCACGTTGCCCAGGTGCTTGCTCATCTTGCGCCCGTCCTCGGCGAGGATGAGCCCCAGGCAGAGCACGTTCTCGTAGGACGAGCGGTCGAAGACGAGGGTGTTGACCGCCATCAGGGTGTAGAACCAGCCCCGCGTCTGGTCCTGGGCCTCCGCGATGAACTGCGCCGGGTACGCCCGCTCGAACTGCTCGACGCTGCCCGGGACGTGCGGGTAGCCCCACTGCGCGAACGGCATCGCGCCGGAGTCGAACCAGCCGTCGATCACCTCGGGGACGCGGTGCGCCTGCGCGCCGCACTGGGGGCAGGGCAGGGTGACCTCGTCGACGTAAGGCCGGTGCGGGTCGAGCGAGGAGAGGTCGCGCCCGGCCAGCTCGCCCAGCTCCTTGCGGGAGCCGACGACGGTCACGTGCTTTTCAGGGCAGCGCCATACCGGCATCGGCGTTCCCCAATACCGGCTGCGGGACAGCGCCCAGTCGACGTTGTTCTTGAGCCAGTCGCCGTAGCGGCCCCACTTGACCGAGTCCGGGAACCAGCGCGTGCGCTCGTTCTCCGCGATCAGCTCGTCCTTGCGCTCCGTCGTGCGGATGTACCAGGAGGGCGTCGCCATGTAGATCAGCGCGCTGTGGCAGCGCCAGCAGTGCGGGTAGGCGTGCTCGTACGGCACGTGCTTGAAGAGCAGCCCGCGCTGCTCGAGCTCGGTGATGAGGTCCGGGTCGGCCGTCTTGAAGAGCTTCCCGCCCACGACGGGCAGGTCGGCGTCGAACGTGCCGTCCCGCCCGATCGGGGTCACCACCGGCAGGCCGTAGCGGCGGCAGACCGCCATGTCGTCGGCGCCGTAGGCCGGCGCCTGGTGCACCAGGCCGCTGCCGTTCTCCGTGGTCACGTAGTCGCCGAGCACGACGAAGTGGCCGGGCAGCGGCCCCTCCGGCCCCTGCGGCCAGGCGAGCAGGTCCAGCGGGCGCTGGTACTGCCAGCGCTCGAGCTCGGACCCGCGGTAGGCCGCCTCGACCGTCCACCCCTCGCCCAGGGCCTGCTCGACCAGCGGCTGCGCGACGACCAGCCGCTCGGTGCCGTCGGTCGCCACGACGTACTCGACCTCAGGGTGCACGGCGACGGCCGTGTTGGAGACCAGCGTCCAGGGCGTGGTCGTCCAGACCAGCAGCGCCGCCCTGCCCGCCTCGGGGCCGGACAGCAGCGGGAAGCGCACGAACACCGACGGGTCGACGATGTCCTCGTAGCCGCCGGGCTGGCCCAGCTCGTGGTCGGACAGCGTCGTCTGGTCCCGAGGGCAGTACGGCGCGATCCGGAAGTCCTCGACGAGCAGGCCCTTCTCGGCGATGCGCTGCAGGGCCCACCAGACCGAGTCGACGTACTCCGGGTCCATGGTCCGGTAGGCCTGGGACATGTCGACCCAGTAGCCCATCCGCTCGGTCATCGTCTCGAACGCGTCGACGTGCCGCTCGACGCTGGCCCGGCACCTGGCGTTGAACTCGGCGACGCCGTAGGACTCGATGTCCTTCTTGCCGGAGAAGCCGAGCTCCTTCTCGACCGCCAGCTCGACCGGCAGGCCGTGGCAGTCCCAGCCGGCCTTGCGCGGCACGCTGAACCCGCTCATCGTGCGGAAGCGCGGGAAGACGTCCTTGAAGACGCGGGCCTCGACGTGGTGGGTGCCGGGCATGCCGTTCGCCGTCGGAGGGCCCTCGTAGAACACCCAGGACGGACGGCCCTCGGACTGCTCCAGGCTGCGGGCGAAGGTCTTCTCCCTGCGCCACAGCTCGAGGACCTCGCGGTCGACGGCCGGCAGGTCCACCTGCGGCGGGAGCGGGGTGTAGGTGCGCGGCTGCTGGGTCACGGCGTGCGTGCTCCTCCGTCGTCTGCGGCGTCTCGCTCTCGACGGAGGGACGAGGCTCGCCGGTTCAGCCGGCCCCGCGGTACCACCCTCCTTGGGCACCCCTCGGGATGCCCCTCTCTGCACGGCGCCGGCCGGGTCTAGGCCACGGTCCGGTCACGCTCCCGTGGCTTCTTCCGGCGGCTCGGGGGTGATCTTCACCCCGCGCACGCCCCCGGGCTTCCACCGTCCCCGGGTCGCTCCTGGCTGCGTGCGGGGCTACTCGTCCCGTCGTCACCGTCTCGGACGCCTCTCCTAGCCTAGCGTCGCAGCGAGGCGGCGGGCGGAGGGCGAAGCGGTGGGGGCAGGGCCGGCGGGTGTGCGCATCGCGCTGCGGGTGCGCCCCGGGGCCTCACGGACGGCCGTCGGGGGCGCGCGCGGAGACGCGCTCGTCGTCGCGGTGACCGCGCGGGCGGTGGACGGGCGGGCGACCGAGGCGGCGCTGCGGGCGGTCGCCGATGCGCTCGGGGTACGCCGACGCCAGCTGCGTCTGGTCAGTGGCGCGACCAGCCGGGACAAGGTCGTCGAGGTCGACGCGGACGCCGCCCCCGGGCTCGCTTCGCGGGTCTCGGCGCTGCTCGCGGGTGGCCGGGCGGCGGACGGCTGACCGGCCGGTCGGCCCGGGCCCGCGTCGACGGGCACCTGACGGGCCACTTCGTCGTTGTGGGCTAGGACCGGGGGTGCTTATCCTCGGCAGACTGTCCGAGCGCTGGGGGAAGGGGGATCCGCCCATGGCCACGACACGAGGCACCACCAGGGCGGCTCATACCGCCGAGACCGCCGCCACGGCGGACGCGGCCCCTGCGCCGCGCAAGCGGGGGGCCAAGGCCGCTCCGCTCGTGGCCGAGCCTGCGGACACGGGGGGCGCTGCCACGCCGGCGAAGCCCTCCGCGAAGCCGGTCAAGCGCACCTCGGCAAAGGCTGCCGACCCCGTTCCGCCGGCGGCCGCCGTGGCCGTCGCCCCCGAGCCGGAGGCGCCCGTGCCCACCTCACCCCCTCAGCAGGCCATCCCTGGCCAGGCGTCCCCGCGCGACGAGGCCCCGTCGCTGCCCGGCCGGGCCGCCTCGCTGCCAGTCCGGCCCGGCGAGGAGCCGTGGACCTCCGCCGAGTTGGAGGAGGTCTGCGCCGAGCTGCAGGCCGAGGCCGAGCGGCTGCGCCGCGAGGTCGCGGAGACCGAGAGCGAGATCGCCGACCTGCTGCGCGACTCCGGTGACGGGGCCGGAGACGACCAGGCCGACGCGGGCAACAAGACGTTCGAGCGCGAGCACGAGCTCTCCCTGGCGAACAACTCCCGCGGGATGCTGCTGCAGGTGGAGCGGGCGCTGACCCGCATCGACGACGGCACCTACGGCGCATGCGAGAGTTGTGGGCAGCCGATCGGGAAGGCCCGGCTGCAGGCCTTCCCCCGCGCCACGCTCTGCGTGTCGTGCAAGCAACGCGAGGAACGCCGCTGAACGAGCAGAATCCGCCGCCCGCGCGCGGGCGGGGGCCCCGTCCCACCGTGCTCGCGCTCGGGCTCGTCGCCCTCGGCGTCTACACCGTGGACCAGGTCACCAAGGCCCTGGCCAAGTCCCAGCTCGAGGGGCGCGAGCCCGTCCAGGTGGCGGGCGACCTGCTGCAGCTGCGCCTCGTCCTCAACCCCGGTGCGGCCTTCGGCATCGCCGGTGGGGCCACGGTGCTGTTCACCCTGGTCGCCGCCGTCGTCGCCGTGGTCATCATCCGCATGGCGCGCACGCTGCAGAGCGTCCCGTGGGCCATCGCGCTCGGGCTGCTCCTGGGCGGCGCGCTCGGCAACCTGACCGACCGGCTGCTGCGGGCGCCCGGTGTCTTCCGCGGTCACGTGGTCGACTTCCTCGAGCTGCCCAACTGGCCGGTGTTCAACGTCGCGGACATGGCGATCTGCAGCGCCGCCGCGCTCCTGGTGCTGCTGTCCCTGCGCGGCGTCGAGCCCACCGGGGCGCCGCCGCGGCCGGGCACCCACGCCGAGGCTGGGCAGCCTGCCCCGGAGCCCGCGCCGGTGCAGCCCACCAACGAGGAGCCGGCCGCGCGGTCGGCGGCCGAGGACGTGCCGGAGCGCCGGGATGCCTGACGTCCGCTCGCTGCCGGTGCCGGAGGGCCTGGAGGGCGAGCGGCTCGACGCCGCGCTCGCCCGGCTGTTCGGGCTCTCGCGCACCCGCGCGGCCGAGCTGGTCGCGGAGGGGCTGGTCCGCGTCGACGGAGCCCCGGCGTACAAGTCCCAGCGGCTCGTCAGCGGCTCCGAGCTCGAGGTCGAGCTGCCGCCGCCGCCGGGGCCGGTCGAGGTCGTGCCCGAGCACGTCGAGGGCATGGGCATCGTGTACGATGACGACGACATCATCGTGGTCGACAAGCCGGTCGGGGTCGCCGCCCACCCAAGCCCCGGCTGGACCGGCACCACGGTCATCGGCGGGCTCGCGGCGGCCGGGTTCCGCATCTCGACCTCAGGGGCCGCCGAGCGGCAGGGCGTCGTCCACCGGCTCGACGTCGGCACCACCGGGCTCATGGTCGTCGCGAAGTCCGAGCGCGCCTACACCCTGCTCAAGCTGGCGTTCAAGGAGCGCACGGTCGACAAGGTCTACGCCGCGCTCGTCCAGGGGCATCCGGACCCCTCCCGCGGCACGATCGACGCCCCGATCGACCGGCACCCCTCCTCCGAGTGGAAGTGGGCCGTCGTTGCCGGCGGCCGCGAGAGCGTCACGCACTACGACACGGTGGAGGCGTTCCGCGCGGCGACCCTGCTCGACGTCCACCTCGAGACCGGCCGGACCCACCAGATCCGCGTCCACATGTCCGCACTGCGCCATCCCTGCGTGGGCGACCTGACCTACGGCGCGGACCCCGTGCTCGCACAGCGGCTGGGCCTGACGCGCCAGTGGCTGCACGCGCAGCGGCTCGGGTTCGAGCACCCGTCGACGGGCGAGCGGGTCGAGTTCACCTCCCCGCCCCCGCCGGACCTGGCCCGGGCGCTGGAGATCCTGCGGGAGGAAGGGTGAGCGCTGCGGCCGTGTCGGTCGAGCGGGTCACGACGGCGGAGGGGTTCGAGCAGGCCTTCGCCGTGCGCGTCGAGGTCTTCGTCGACGAGCAGCAGGTGCCCATCGAGCTCGAGGGCGACGACCGCGACGCGACGTCGGTGCACTTCCTTGCCCGCCGCGACGGCGAGGTCGTCGGCACCGTCCGGATGTACGAGGACCCGCCCGGCGAGGCCCACCTCGGCCGGCTGGCCGTCCGGGCGAGCGCGCGGACCGGCGGGATCGGCCGGCTGCTCGTCCAGGCGGTGGAGGACGAGTCACGCTCGATGGGGCTGCGCCGCGTCGTCCTCTCGGCCCAGCTGCGGGCGATGGGGTTCTACGAGCGGCTGGGCTACGCGGCGTACGGCCCCGTCTACGACGACGCCGGCATCCCGCACCGGGACATGGCCAAGGAGCTCGTGCCAGGGGGCTGACCCCGGGTCAGGCGCCCCCGGCAGACGTGCCGTCGGTGCCGTGGGTGGTGCCGGTGCCGTCGGTGCGGTCCTCGTCGACCCACCGACGCGGGCCGGGCCCGCGCCGGCCGAGCTCGTCGCCGGGGTTGGTGAGCGTGCAGCTGCGCAGGGACAGGCAGCCGCAGCCGATGCAGCGCAGCAGGTCGTCGCGCAGGTGGGTGAGCCCGTCGATGCGGGCCTGCAGGTCGTCGTGCCACTGCCGTGACAGCCGGGCCCAGTCCGCGACCGTCGGCGTGCGCCCGTCCGGCAGCGCCGTGAGCGCATCCCCGATCTCCTGCAGCGAGATGCCGACCCGCTGGGCGAGCCGGATGAACGACACCCGGCGCAGCACGTCCCGCTCGTAGCGCCGCTGGTTGCCGGCCGTACGGGTGCTCGAGATCAGCCCCTTGCGCTCGTAGAAGTGCAGCGTCGACACCGCGACCCCGCTACGCCGGGCCACGTCACCCACGCCCAGGGTCGCGCCGCGCTCTGCCCGCCCGTCCACTGCCCTCCCACCGTCGCTTGACCTCGACCATAGTTGAGGTCCTAGGTTCGCGAGCCATGAGCGAATCGCCGGGCCATGCCGGAGCGACGGCGCCCGCGCGCGAGGCGGCGTGGGTGGCCGGCACGGTCGTACGCATGCTGGGGCTCGACCTGCCCGGGGCCGCGCTCGGCGGCGACGAGTTCGCGACGGCCGGGACGTCCGACCTCGCGAGGGCCGGGAGGCTGCACGGCCGCCGACTGTCGGCGCCCGCCGCTAGCGTGCCGACTGCCCGTCCGACGACAGCGAGGACGTGAACGCATGGACATGGAAGTCACCGCGTGGATGTCGATGTACCACGCGATGAACGCCGAGGAGGAGCGCCGTCCCTTCTCGCGCGCGACCCTGCGCCGCATTTTGCGGTTCGCCCGGCCGCACCGGCGCATGCTCGTCCAGTTCCTGCTGCTGAGCGTCGTGCTGGCCGTGCTGGCCGTGGCGACTCCGGTGCTCGCCGGCCAGGTCGTCGACGCGATGGTCGACGGCGAGGAGACCTCCCGCGTGATCACGCTGGCGTTGATCATCGCGGGGCTGGCGGTCGCGGAGGCCGCGCTGGGCATCCTCAACCGCTGGCTGTCGGCGAGCATCGGGGAGAACCTCATCCTCGACCTGCGGCGGACGGTCTTCGACCACGTGCAGCAGATGCCGGTCGCCTTCTTCACGCGGACGCGCACCGGGGCGCTGGTCAGCCGGCTCAACAACGACGTCATCGGCGCGCAGCGAGCCTTCAGCGACACGCTCTCCGGCGTCGTGGGCAACCTGGTCGCCCTGTTCCTGACGCTGGTCGTCATGCTCAGCCTGTCGTGGCAGGTGACGCTGCTGGCCCTGGTGCTGCTGCCGGTGTTCGTCGTCCCGGCCCGGCGCATGGGGACGCGGATGGCCGCGCTCGAGCGCGAGGCGGCCAACCACAACGCGACCATGGGCACGCAGATGACGGAGCGCTTCTCCGCTCCGGGGGCCACGCTGGTGAAGCTCTTCGGCCGGCCGGCCATCGAGTCCGCCGAGTTCGCGGCCCGTGCGTCCCGCGTGCGCGACATCGGCGTGCGCACCGCCATGGTGCAGTCGGTCTTCGTCACCGCGCTCACCCTGGTGTCGGCACTGGCGCTGGCGCTGGTCTACGGGCTCGGTGGCTTCTACGCCCTGCGCGGCAATCTCGACGCCGGCGCGGTCGTCACGCTCGCGCTGCTGCTCACCCGGCTGTACGCCCCGCTGACCGCGCTCGCGAGCGCCCGGGTGGAGGTCATGACCGCGCTCGTCAGCTTCGAGCGCGTGTTCGAGGTGCTCGACCTGCAGCCGCTGATCCGGGAGCGGCCCGACCCGCTGCGCGTCCCCGAGGGCCCCGTCTCGGTCGAGTTCGACGACGTCTGCTTCGCCTACCCCGCTGCGGACAAGGTGTCGCTCGCGTCACTCGAGGAGGTCGCCGTGCTCGACACCCGCGGCGGGGTCGAGGTGCTGCACAACGTGTCGTTCCGTGCCGAGCCGGGCCAGATGGTCGCGCTCGTCGGCTCCTCCGGCGCGGGCAAGTCCACGATCGCGAGCCTGCTGCCGCGCCTCTACGACGTCGACTCGGGAGCGGTCCGCCTGTCCGGGGTCGACGTGCGGGACTTGTCGTTCGCCTCTCTCCGTCAGACGCTCGGCATGGTGACGCAGGACGGGCACCTCTTCCACGACACGGTGCGGGCCAACCTGGCGCTCGCCCGGCCCGAGGCCCACGACGCCGAGCTCTGGGACGTTCTGCGCCGTGCCCGGCTGGCCGACCTGGTCTCCGCGCTGCCCGACGGCCTGGACACCGTCGTGGGAGAGCGCGGCTACCGGTTCTCCGGAGGGGAGCGCCAACGGCTCACCATCGCGCGGCTCCTGCTGGCCCGGCCGCGGGTCGTCATCCTGGACGAGGCGACGGCCCACCTGGACTCGACCTCGGAGGCCGCCGTGCAGGCCGCCCTCGGTGAGGCGCTCGCCGGCCGGACGGCGATCGTGATCGCCCACAGGCTCTCGACCGTCCGCGCGGCCGACCTCATCCTCGTGGTGGAGGCCGGCCGGGTCGTGGAGCGTGGCACGCACGAGCAGCTGCTGGCGGCCGGCGGGCGCTACGAGGAGCTCTACCGCACGCAGTTCGCCACCCCCGGGGCGGGCGCGGTCGTGCCGGCCCAGGGCGGCGCGGGCTGACGATGGCCCTTCCTGCTGATCTCCCGGGCGACCTGCTGTTGCTGGCGGTGGGCGAGCGCGCCGCCTACCGCACCCGCGGGCCGGTCGCGGTCGCGCTGGCGGGCGGCATGCTCGTGCACGACGTCCTGCGCGGAGCCCCGCTCGGCGTCGTGGCCGGCGACCGTCGCGGGCTCGACGCCCTGCTCGCGCACGTGGCCGGGACGGCCCTCCCGCGGGTCGCGGCGCCGTTGTGCGGCGCCGGTGCCCTGGCGCCGCACCAGCACAAGGTCCTCGGGGTGTTCGCCCGTCGCGGCTACGCCGTGCGCGACCCGGCGCCGCGGTGGCAGGCCGAGCGCCGGCTCCGCGCCGGGTTGACCCCGGGGCCGTGGCACGACCCCGGAGTGGCGGCGCTCGCGGTGCTGGCGGCCGTGTCCGGGGTGGCGCGCACGGTCTGCCCGCCGCCGCCGGACCGCGTGGGGCGGAGAGGGCTGGCCGACCACCTCAACGCACTGCGCTGGCAGCTCGGGCCGGAGGCCTCCGAGGTCGTGCTGGCGGTACGGCGGGCGTACCGCCGACAGGGGGCGAGCGGGGACTCGTTCGTCCCCTCGCACGGCGACGGCTTCGGGGACTCCGGCGGCGCCGGTGACGGGGGCGGTGGGGACGGCGGCGGCGGCGGGGGAGGCGACTGACCCGCACCGGCCGCGGCGGCGAGGAACAGCGGCTGAACGCGCCGCGAACGGCCCGCCACGGGATGCGGCACGGGACACGTACGGGCGGCTTGGCGTGCGCCGCGGCTGGGAAGATCGACGCTCGTGACGTCGACCGCGCAGCCCGTGCCCGCCCCGGCCGCCCTCGAGGTGCAGCCCCCGACCGAGGTGCTGCCCGGCCTCTGGCAGGCGGGCATGCCGATCGACTGGGACTGGCTCGCCGCGGCGGGCATCGAGACCGTCGTCGACGTCAACGACGCCGGGCAGGTGCATGCCGCCGAGCGCGTGGCCGGCCTGCGGTACGTCAAGGACCCGCTCGTCGACGCCGCCGAGGTGCCCCCTGCCGAGCAGCTCGACGAGCTCGTGTCGCTCGTCGTGGACGAGGTCCGCGCCGACCGCCCGGTCCTCGTGCACTGCGGCTTCGGCAAGAACCGGTCCGGGCTCGTGGTCGTGCTGGCGGTGCGCCGGCTGCTCGGCGTGGACGGCCGGACCGCCCTGGAGCACCTGCGTGCCGTGCGCACCCGTGCCGTCAACAACGCGACCTTCGCGTCCTACGTGGAGGGGCTTCCCGCCCCGGAGCTGGCCGCGCGCTGACGGGCGCTCAGACGTAGCGGGCGAGCGCCCCGCCCAGCCACGCCACGTCCTCCCCGCGCTCTGCGGCGCACCGAAGCCGGAACGTGACGGCGCCGAGGCCGCAGATCTCCTCGACCAGGCCGATGCCCGGCCAGGACCGCACGTCGTGGCCGTACTCCGCGCAGAAGCCGAGGTACTCCGCCTCGTCGATCTCACCGCGCTCGCGGCGCTGCGCGGCCGGCACGAGGTCGTACTCCTTGGGCCCGACGGCGACGAAGTCGCTGTCGATGAGGACCGGGCGCCCGGCCCGGCGCAGCACGTTGGAGGGGGAGACGTCCCCGTGGATGGCTCCGACGCCCAGTGTCGTCGTCAGCTGCGGCACCTGGCTCAGCAGCCGCTCACGCGCGGCGAGGGCGGCCCGGGCGAGCCCGGGGTCGGCGGCGGGGAGCGCGGCGTACGCGGCGACCTGGGCGGGCAGCCGGCCCAGCGGCGACCAGGACGGGAGCCCCGCCGTGACGACCTCTGCCTGGTGCCAGGCGCGCAGCAGCCCACCGACCTCGGGCCAGCCGACCGGCGCGCCCGCGTCCACCCAGGGGAAGGCCACGACCACACCCGTCGGCGTCTCGAGCGGCCCGCTGACCGGCCTGACCCACAGTCCCGGGGCCGCCTCCAGGGCGTCCGCCTGGGCGCGCAAGCGGGCCGTGTCGGTCCCGGCCGGGTAGACCTTGAGGGCCAGCCCGTGCACCTCGAGCACCGCGGTGGACACGAGCTGGACGACCCGGGCGGCATCGAGGGCCGCGGCCGTCAGCCCCAGCTGCGGTGCGGTCGCCCGAACCGTGGCGAGCACCTCCGGCAGGCCGAGGGCCGGTGCAGCCGCCCGTTGACGCGGGACGGAGGGGCCCGCGGGGCGACGAGGGTGCGCGGAACGGCGCGAGAGCGCATGGGGTGCTCCGGGAACGAGGAACGACAGAGGCCAGCACCGGTGGGCCTGGGCGCTGCTGCGCTCTCGCTGGAGTCGCTCCTCGTGGCCGCTGAATCAGCCGCTGTTCCTCGCCGGTGCAGGGAATGTACGGCACCGGCGACGGCCGGGTGGGGAGTTGGCGAAGGACGGGTTGCGGACGGGTGAGCAGCCGTCGGTCAGCGTGGGCGGGGCGCCGCAGGAGCGCTGTGCACGGCGGCCGGCAGCCGGGTCAGGGCCAGCACCGCCCACCCGGCCACCAGCCCCCAGAACGCTGAGCCGACGCCGCCGACGGAGACGCCCGAGACCGTCACGACCAGGGTCACGACGGCAGCGTCCCGCATGCCCGCGTCGTCCAGCGCGGCCCTGAGCGCCGAGGTGAGCGCCCCGAGCAGCGCCAGCCCGGCGACGGCCTGCAGCAGCAGCACGGGCGCGAGCCCCGCCAGTGCCGTGACGAGCCCGCCCAGCAGGCCGAGCACGACGTACGCGATGCCGCTCGTCGCGCCCGCGATCCAGCGCCGCTGCGGGTCGGGGCCGGCCGACGGCCCGGCGGCGAGCGCGGCCGTGAGGGCGGCGAGGTTGACGGCGTGGCCGCCGAACGGGGCGGCGGCGACGGTGGCCGCGCCCGTTACGCCGAGCAACGGGCGCAACGAGGGGCGGTACCCGTACGACGCGAGCACCCCCATGCCGGGGATGTTCTGCGACGCCATGGTCACCAGGAAGAGCGGGACCGCGAGGCCGATGACCGCGGGAAGGGCCAGCTCGGGCGCGACCGGGTCCGGGGCGGCGAGCACCGACGTGCCGCGCAGCGCGTCCCCCAGCCCCGCCGGGGTGTCGAGCCCCACGCCGACGGCCGCCACGGCGAGCGCGCCGGGGACCGCCCAGCGCGGCGCCCAGCGGGTGAGCAGGAGCCAGACCACGACGACCGGCAGGGCGAGGCGCGGGATCTCGACCGCCGCGCGGGCAGGAGCGAGGCAGAGCGAGAGCAGGACGCCTGCCAGCATCGCGTTCGCGAGCGGCGCGGGGATGGCGGCGATGGCCCGGCCGAGCGGGCCCCACAGCCCAGCGGCCACGAGCAGCACGCCCGCCACCAGGAACGCGCCCACCGCTGCCGCGAAGCCGCCGGCCGGCGCCCCGGTGGACGCGAGCAGCGCTGCCCCCGGGGTCGACCAGGCGACAGAGACCGGCATGCGCAGCCGGGTGCTGAGCAGGAGGGCGGACAGGCCCATGGCCAGGCACAGGGCGGCCAACCCGGACGCGGCCTGGGTGTCGCTCGCGCCGACGGCCCGCAGGCCGGTGAGCACCACCGCGAACGAGCTGGTGAAGCCCACGACGGCCGCGATCAGCCCGGCGAGCACGACGTGGAAGGTGCCGCTCCCGCGCTCGCTGACCGTCTCGCCCATCGCCCCTCCGTTCCGTTTTCGGAACGAGGGTAGATGATGGCAGCCATGGACGGCCGGCCGACGGGCGACGATGTTGGTGCCGTTGCCGTTGCCGTTGCCGGTGGCGGTGCGGGTGGCGCGCCCGCCGCGGTGGGGGCGCGCGTCCGGGCGCTCCGGCTCGCGCGCGGTGTCAGCCTCTCGCAGCTGGCGGCCGCCGCCGGCATCGGCAAGGCCACCCTCTCCGGGCTCGAGGCAGGCACCCGCAACGCCCGGCTGGAGACCCTGTACGCCGTGGCCGCCCAGCTGGAGGTGCCGCTGGGCGCGCTGCTGGCCGGGCCCGGCTCGGACGCGGCCGCGGCCGCGCCGCGCGTGGCCGGGGAGGCCGTCACGGGAACCTTGCTCGGCTCGTTCGCGGACCCGGGTACCACGACCGAGCTCTACCGGCTCGACGTCCGGCCCGGGGCCGTGCAGGCGTCGCCCGCCCACCCGCGCGGGACGCAGGAGCACCTCGTCGTGTTCCGCGGGACGCTGCGCGTCGGGCCGGCGGGAGCCGAGGTCGAGGTGCCGGCCGGCGGTTTCGTCGCCCTCGCGACCGACGTGCCGCACACGTATGCCGCGGTCGGGGACGAGCCGGTCGAGGCGGCGCTGGTGATCCGGCAGCCGACCGGCTGACCCGGGTCGACACGACGAGAGGAACGCTCGCTCGGCGTGTCTTGTCGGTGGTCTCGCCTACTCTCGTCGGGCAGGTCGGGAGAGCAGCACAGGGGGCGCGAGCCAGTGTCAGACGGAGGCAACGAGTCGAGCTTCGTGCACCTTCACGTGCACACCGAGTACTCCATGCTCGACGGGGCGGCCCGGCTGGACGACCTCTTCGCCGAGGCCTCCCGCATGGGCATGCCGGCGGTCGCCATGACCGACCACGGCAACGTCTTCGGTGCCTACGACTTCTACAAGAAGGCCAAGGCCAACGGCGTGAAGCCGATCATCGGCACCGAGGCATACCTCGCGCCGGGCCACACCCACCGCGGGGACCGCACCCGGGTGCGCTGGGGCAACGGCGGCGAGGACGACGTCTCCGGCTCGGGCGCGTACACCCACATGACGTTGCTCGCCGAGACCACGGAGGGCATGCACAACCTCTTCCGGCTCTCGTCGCGGGCCAGCCTCGAGGGGTTCTTCTACAAGCCGCGCATGGACCGCGAGCTGCTGTCGCAGTACGGCAAGGGTCTCATCGCGACGACCGGCTGCCCGTCAGGGGAGATCCAGACCCGGCTGCGCCTGGGGCAGTACGACCTGGCCCGCGAGGCGGCGGGGGAGTTCCGCGACATCTTCGGCCGCGAGAACTTCTACTGCGAGCTCATGGACCACGGCATCGGCATCGAGCGCCGCGCCCACGAGGAGCTCTTCCGCCTCGCCAAGGACCTCAAGCTGCCGCTCCTGGCGACCAACGACCTGCACTACACCTACGCCAAGGACGCGACGGCGCACGAGATCCTGCTCTGCGTCCAGTCCGGCTCGACCTTCGCCGACCCCAACCGGTTCAAGTTCGACGCCCAGGACTTCTACCTCAAGCCCGCGCACGAGATGCGCTCGCTGTGGTCGGAGTTCCCCGAGGCCTGCGACAACACCCTGCTCGTGGCCGAGCGGTGCGACGTCGAGTTCACCGAGGGGGCCAACCTCGCGCCGCGCTTCCCGGTCCCGGAGGGCGAGTCCGAGCACACGTGGTTCGTCAAGGAGGTCGAGCGGGGCCTGGCGCGGCGCTATCCCGGCGGCGTCCCTGACCACGTGCGCAAGCAGGCCGACTACGAGGTCGGCGTCATCCTGCAGATGGGCTTCCCGGGCTACTTCCTCGTGGTCGCCGACTTCATCGGATGGGCGAAGGCCCAGGGCATCCGCGTCGGCCCCGGCCGCGGGTCGGCCGCAGGCTCGCTCGCGGCGTACGTCATGGGCATCACCGACCTCGACCCGCTCCAGCACGGGCTGCTCTTCGAGCGGTTCCTCAACCCCGAGCGCGTGTCGATGCCCGACGTCGACATCGACTTCGACGAGCGTCGGCGCGGGGAGGTCATCCAGTACGTCACCGAGAAGTACGGCGTCGACCGCGTGTCGCAGGTGGTCACCTACGGCACGATCAAGGCCAAGCAGGCCATCAAGGACTCGGCGCGTGTGCTCGGCCACCCCTTCGCCATGGGCGACCGCATCACCAAGGCGATGCCGCCCGCGGTCATGGGCAAGGACATCCCGCTCAAGGGGATCTTCGACCCCTCGCACAAGCGCTATTCGGAGGCCGGCGAGTTCCGCTCGCTCTACGAGGCCGACGTCGAGGTCAAGAAGGTCGTCGACACGGCGATGGGCCTCGAGGGGCTGAAGCGCCAGTGGGGCGTGCACGCCTGCGCCGTCATCATGTCCAGCGAGCCGCTCATCGATCACATCCCGATCATGAAGCGCGAGCAGGACGGGGCGATCATCACGCAGTTCGACTACCCGACCTGCGAGACGCTCGGCCTGCTGAAGATGGACTTCCTCGGGCTGCGCAACCTCACGATCATCGACGACTGCCTGAAGAACATCGCCGTCAACGGCAAGGAGGTCCCGGACCTCGAGGGGCTGAGCCTCGACGACCCCGCGACCTACGAGCTGCTCTCGCGCGGCGACACGCTCGGTGTCTTCCAGTTCGACGGCGGCCCGATGCGCGCCCTGCTGCGCTCGATGCGCCCGGACAACTTCGAGGACATCTCCGCCGTCGGCGCGCTCTACCGGCCCGGCCCGATGGGCGCGAACGCGCACAACGACTACGCCGACCGCAAGAACAAGCGCAAGCCCGTGATCCCCATCCATCCCGAGCTCGAGGAGCCGCTCGCCGACATCCTCGGCGGCACGTTCGGCCTGATCGTCTACCAAGAGCAGGTCATGGCGATCGCGCAGAAGCTCGCGGGCTACTCGCTCGGACAGGCGGACCTGCTCCGCCGGGCCATGGGCAAGAAGAAGCGCGAGGTCCTGGACAAGGAGTACGTCAACTTCGCGGGCGGCATGAAGGAGCGTGGCTACTCCGAGGAGGCCATCAAGACGCTCTGGGACATCCTGCTGCCGTTCTCCGACTACGCCTTCAACAAGGCGCACTCCGCCGCCTACGGCCTCGTCTCCTACTGGACCGCTTTCCTCAAGGCCAACTACCCGGCCGAGTACATGGCGGCCCTGCTCACCAGCGTGCGCGACGACAAGGACAAGTCGGCGCTCTACCTCAACGAGTGCCGGCGCATGGGCATCAAGGTGCTGCCGCCCGACGTCAACGAGTCCGACGCGAACTTCACCCCGCGCGGCTCGGACATCCGCTTCGGCCTCACGGCGATCCGCAACGTCGGGGCCAACGTGGTCGACGCCATCTGCTCGACGCGGGTGGAGAAGTCGCTCTACACCGACGTCGAGGACTTCTTCGCCAAGGTCCCGCTCGTCGTCTGCAACAAGCGGGTCGTCGAGTCGCTCACGAAGGCCGGGGCGTTCGACTCGCTCGGCGTGACCCGGCGGGCTCTCCTGGACAAGCACGAGGAGCTCGTCGACCTGCACGTCGACGTCAAGCGCAACGAGGCGATCGGGCAGGACTCGCTCTTCGGCGGGCTCGGTGACGACGGTGACGGCCCGGGAGCCACGCTCGGGGCGATGCAGTTCGGCGTGGGCGAGTGGGACAAGTCCGTCCTGCTGGCCTACGAGCGGGAGATGCTCGGCCTCTACGTCAGCGACCACCCCCTGCTCGGCGTGGAGCACGTCCTCGCCGCGCAGAGCGACTGCACCATCGCTGCGCTGATGGCCGACGAAGACCGCCCCGACGGCCAGGTCGTCACCATCGGCGGCCTCGTCTCCGGGCTGCAGCGCAAGCTGACCAAGCAGGGCAACCCTTGGGCCATCGCGACGATCGAGGACCTCGAGGGCGCCATCGAGTGCCTGTTCTTCCCCGCGACCTACCAGCTGGTCGCGATGTCGCTGGCCGAGGACGCGGTCGTGGTGGTCAAGGGCCGGCTGGACAAGCGCGAGGACGTGCCCAAGCTGATCGCGATGGACCTCACGGTCCCCGACCTGACCGAGGGGGCGACCGGAGGGCCGGTCCGCATCTCGCTGCCGACCCAGCGCTGCACCCCGCCCGTGGTCGAGCGGCTGCGCGAGGTGCTCGCCGCCCACCCCGGCATCACCGAGGTGCACCTCGCGCTCAAGGGCCGTGGCAAGACCACCGTGCTGCGGATCGACGACGGCCTCCGGGTCACTCCGACCCCCGCGCTCTTCGGCGACCTCAAGCAACTGCTCGGCCCCGCCTGCCTCGGCTGACCGCCGTCGCCTCGTCCGGGTGGACCGCCCGGCGATCGCGATGGCGGGCGGCCGGCCGGCCGGTGCGTAGGGTGGTCCGCTGTGATCGAGGCCAGCCGCGCTCGCGGCGCGGGAGCAGCATGAGCCGACGGGACTGGGGCCTCGACGGGGGCCTCGGGTGGGCCGCCGGGCTGCGCGCCGCGGCCGTCGTCACGGCCGGCTCGGTCGCGGTCGGGTCCCTCGCCGGAGCGGCGTGGCAATGGGCCGCGCCCCGGGTCGAGGGGACCGTCACCAGCGACGGCATCGCCCCGGACCCCAGCCAGGCCCTGTTCGGGGCCGAGGCGTGGTTTGGCTGCGTCGCGCTCGTGGCGGGGGTGCTCTGCGCACTGCTGGCCTTCGTCCGGCTCGGCCGGACCGGGGCCTACGCGCTGCTCGGCCTCGTCGCGGGCGGGCTGCTCGGGTCGGTCGTCGCCTGGCAGGCCGGTGCCCGGCTCGGCCCGAGCGCGCTGGCCGCCGACGGGCTGCCGGTGGGCAGCCGGGTCACGGTCGCGCTCGACCTGCACGCGCACGGCATGCTCCTGTGCTGGCCGATCGCCGCCACGGTGGTGTACTTCGCACTCACCGCCGGCTTCGGCGTCGACGAGCCGGCCCGGGCCGCGCAGAGCCCGCCGCGGCACCGCCGAGGGCACGGCCGGCTGGGCCGCCGCCCCGGCACCTGACCTCGAGGCTCGACGGCCCACCGCCGCCGGAGGCCGACGGGCGCCCCCACGGTCAGCGGGCGATCGGCGCGGCCCGGCCCGCGGTGAGCCGGAGCAGGTCGGCCGGCGCGAGCTCGATGTCCAGCCCGCGCCGCCCGCCGGACACGAGGACCGTCTCGTGCGTCAGCACGCTCTCGTCGACCACCGTGGGCAGCCGCCTGCGCTGGCCGATGGGGCTGATGCCGCCGACGACGTACCCGGTCGAGCGCTCCGCTGCGGCCGGGTCGGCCATGCTCGCCTTCTTCGCGCCCAGCACGGCCGCGAGCGCCTTGAGGTCGAGCTGGGCGCTGACCGGCACCACCCCGACGGCGAGGGCGCCGTCGACGTCGGCGAGCAGGGTCTTGAAGACCCGGTCGGGAGCCACGCCAAGCGCCTCGGCCGCCTCCAGGCCGTAGGACTTGGCGGCCGGGTCGTGCTCGTACGGCCGAGGGACGAAGGCGACCCCGGCGGCGGCCAGGGCCACGGTCGCGGGGGTGCCGGCGCCGGCCCTGCCTGCTGCGCGCTTTGCCACGGCGGGGAGGCTACCCAGCGCCCTCGCCACGCCGCGCGCGATATTCGCGCAGGGTCGGAGGCCGCGCGGCCCAGCGCGGCCGGGCGGACCTCAGTTGGGCGTCGCGGCGGCCGGGGCATGCAGCGGCACGGCGCCCAGCGCCGAGACGAGCGCCGTCTCGCGCCGCAGCAGCGCGGCCTCCACCGCCAGGCGAGAGGCCGCGTCCGGTGCCGCGAGCAGGCGCTGGCGCTCGCCCTGTGGCACGACCAGGACGTTCGCGACGGCGTACGACAGCGCGGTCGGCCCCAGCTCGCGGCCGGGCCCGGGCAGCGGCAGCTCGCGGGCGACCGCCGGCGGCAGGGCGGCGACGTACTCGGCGAGCATCCGCGCCACCGGCACGGCGCGCTGCCCGGCCTCGGGGCCGTCCTCGGGCTCCGGCACCCAGTCGACGAGCCCGCCCGTCCACGGCCCTCCTGACGCGCCGGGCTCCTCCAGCCCGCGCAGGCGGAAGCGGCGCGTGCCGCTGGTGACGATGTCGAAGCGCCCGTCCGAGTACGCCTCCACGTCGCGGATCTCGGCCACACAGCCCACGTCGTGCAGCCGCTCGCGCGGCTCACCGTCCTCGATGAACGCCTGCCCGACCTCGCGGCCGGACCGGATGGCGACGACGCCGAACGCGCGCGGGGCGTCGGCCGGAAGGGCGAGCAGGTGCTCGACCAGCGCGCGGTAGCGCTCCTCGAAGACGTGGAGCGCGAGCGTCGCGCCGGGGAAGAGCACGGCCCCCAGGGGGAACAGCGGCAGCCGCTCGGGCACGCGCTCACGGTATTGCACCGGTGTGCCCGGCCCGGACAGCACCGTCCACACCCGTGTCAGGACGGTGCCGGGCGTCCGGCGCGGTACCTAGACTTGCCCCGTGACCTCGACGTCTGCCCCGGACCGCGCCACTCCCGCATCCTCGTCCGCCGAGGGCTTCATCGCCCGGGTGGACCTGCGCGGGCGGTCCCATGACGCCGCCCTCGCCGCCGCGGTCCTGCCCCGTCCGGCGCTCGACGTCGAGACCGCCGTCGAGGCGGTGCGCCCGGTCGTCGAGGACGTGCGCGAGCGCGGGCTGGTCGCGGTGCTCGAGGCCACCAGCCGGTTCGACCGGGTGGACCTGGAGACGTGCCGGGTCCCGCAGTCGGCCCTCGAGGACGCCGTGCGCGCGCTCGACCCGGCCGTCCGGGCCGCGATCGAGGAGTCCGCGCGCCGTGCCCGCATCGTCTCGCGCGCGCAGCTGCGGCCCGACGAGCGTGTCGAGGTCGCCGCCGGCGGGGTGGTCACGGAGCGCTGGGTGCCGGTCCGCCGGGTCGGCCTCTACGCGCCGGGGGGGCTGCTCGCGTACCCGTCCTCGGTGATCATGAACGTCGTCCCCGCCCAGGTCGCCGGCGTCGGCTCGCTCGCGGTCGCGTCGCCCCCGCAGCGTGAGCACGGCGGGCTGCCCCACCCCAGCGTCCTCGCGGCCTGCGCTCTGCTCGGGGTCGACGAGGTCTATGCGGTCGGCGGCGCCCAGGCGATCGCGATGTTCGCGTACGGCACCGAGGAGTGCCGCCCCGTCGACATGGTGACGGGGCCGGGCAACGTCTACGTCGCGGCCGCCAAGCGGCTGCTGCGCGGGCGGATCGGGATCGACTCCGAGGCCGGGCCGACCGAGATCGGCATCCTCGCCGACGAGACCGCGGACCCCACGTTCGTGGCCGCCGACCTGCTGTCCCAGGCCGAGCACGACCCCAACGCCAGCTGCCTGCTCGTGACCCCCAGTGTCGAGCTGGTCGACGCCGTCGAGGCCGAGCTGGAGCGGCAGTTCGCGCTCACCAAGCACCAGGAGCGGATCGGGCAGGCGCTGCGCGGCCAGTCCGCGTACGTCCTGGTCGACGACCTCGAGCACGGCCTGGTCGTCGTCGACGAGTGGGCCGCCGAGCACCTCGAGGTCATCACCCGCGACGCGGCGCAGTGGGCCGCCCGGGTCACCAACGCGGGCGCGATCTTCGTCGGGCCCTGGTCCCCGGTCAGCCTCGGGGACTACCTCGCCGGCTCGAACCACGTCCTGCCCACCGGCGGGACCGCCCGCTTCAACGCCGGCCTGTCGGTGCAGACCTTCCTGCGCGGCATCCACGTCGTCGACTACACCCGGGAGGCGCTCGCGCAGGTCGCCGACCACATCGACGCGCTCGGCACCACCGAGGACCTCGTCGCGCACGTCGCGGCCGTGCGCGCGCGCATCCCCGCCCGGACCGGGGGCGACGCGTGAGCGCGCTGGAGGAGCTGCCGATCCGGCCGGAGCTGCGCGGCAAGTCCCCCTACGGCGCGCCCCAGCTCGACGTCCCGGTCCGGCTCAACACCAACGAGAACCCGTACCCCCCGAGCGCGGCCCTGATCGCTGACCTGGCCGCGTCCGTGTCCGCTGCGGCCGCCGAGCTCAACCGCTATCCCGACCGGGAGGCGCTGGCGCTGCGCGGGAAGCTGGCGGCGTACCTCTCGCGCACGGGGGGCGTGCAGCTGTCGGCGGAGCAGGTGTGGGCGGCCAACGGGTCCAACGAGGTCCTGCAGCAGATCCTGCAGGCCTTCGGCGGGCCGGGGCGCGTCGCGCTCGGGTTCGAGCCGACCTACTCGATGCACTCCCTCATCAGCCAGGGCACGTCGACCACGTACGTCGTCGCCCCGCGCGAGGCCGAGTCCGGGTTCCGGATCGACCCCGCCGTCGCCGTGGAGGCGGTGGCCGAGCACGACCCCGACGTCGTCTTCCTCTGCTCGCCGAACAACCCGACGGGCACGGCGCTCGAGGCCGACGTCGTGGAGGAGGTCTACGCCGCCACCGCCGGGGTCGTGGTCGTGGACGAGGCCTACGCCGAGTTCAGCCACGCGCCGTCGCTGCTGCGGCTGCTGCCGGGGCGGCCGCGGCTGATCGTGAGCCGCACGATGTCCAAGGCGTTCGCCTTCGCCGGCGGGCGGCTGGGCTACCTGGCCGCCGATCCCGCGGTGGTGGACGCGCTGCGCCTCGTCCGGCTGCCCTACCACCTGTCGGTGATGTCGCAGGAGGCCGCGCGGGCCGCGCTCCGGCACGCCGACGACACTCTCGCCTCCGTCGACCTCGTCAAGGCACAGCGCGACCGGATCGTCCGCGAGCTACGGGCGCGCGGCCTCCAGGTCGTGGACAGTGACGCGAACTTCGTCCTCTTCGGCCGCTTCGAGGAACAAGCCGACGTGTGGCAGGCGCTGTTGGACCGGGGCGTCCTCGTCCGCGATGTCGGCCTGGCGGGCTGGCTGCGCGTGACGGCGGGCACGGAGGAGGAGACGAGCGCGTTCCTGCGCGCTCTGGACGACGCAGCCCCGCAGCAGGCGGCCGGCGACCGGGCGGCCGCGCAGCGGGCCGAGGAAGCAGGGAAGCAGTGAGCGAGACGAGCCAGCGCCGGCGCTTCGGCCGGGTCGAGCGTGTCACGAAGGAGTCCTCCGTCCTGGTCGAGGTCGACCTGGACGGCAGCGGCACGGTCGACGTCTCGACCGGCGTCGGGTTCTACGACCACATGCTCGCCCAGCTGGGCAAGCACGGGCTGCTGGACCTGACGGTGAAGACGTCCGGCGACACGCACATCGACGCGCACCACACCGTCGAGGACACCGCCATCGCGCTCGGCGAGGCGCTGCGCCAGGCGCTCGGCGACAAGGCCGGCATCCGCCGCTTCGGCGACGCCCTCGTCCCGCTGGACGAGACCCTCGTCCAGGTCGCCGTCGACCTCGCCGGACGCCCCTACTGCGTCCACACGGGGGAGCCGGAGGGCCAGGCGTACGTCGTGATCGGCGGTGACTACGTCGGCTCGCTGACCCGGCACGTCATCGAGAGCCTGTCGTTCAACGCGGCCATCGCGCTGCACGTGCGCGTGCTCGCGGGGCGCGACCCGCACCACCTCGTGGAGGCGCAGTTCAAGGCGCTCGGGCGCGCGCTGCGCGACGCCGTGGCCTTCGACCCGCGGGTGGTCGGCGTGCCGTCGACCAAGGGCACGCTCTGATGGCGGCGCCCTCCGTCGCCGTCCTCGACTACGGCTCCGGCAACCTCCGCTCGGCCGTGCGGGCGCTCGAGCGCGTCGGGGCCGAGGTGACCCTGACGTCGGACCGGGCCACGGCCGAGGGGGCCGACGGGCTCGTCGTTCCGGGGGTGGGCGCCTTCGCCGCCTGCATGGACGGCCTGCGGGCCGTCCGCGGCGGGGAGATCATCGGCCGTCGCCTGGCCGGTGGACGGCCCGTGCTGGGCATCTGCGTGGGCATGCAGATCCTCTTCGAGAAGGGCGTCGAGCACGGCGTCGAGTCCGAGGGCTGCGGCGAGTGGCCGGGCGTCGTCGACCGGCTCGAGGCGCCCGTCCTGCCGCACATGGGCTGGAACACCGTGCAGGCGCCCGAGGGGACGACGCTCCTCGCCGGCCTCGAGGACGAGCGCTTCTACTTCGTCCACTCCTACGGCGTCCGCGGCATGGACATGCCCCCGTCCGAGCGCTATCCCGCGCCACTGCTCACCTGGGCCGAGCACGGCCGGCCCTTCCTCGCGGCGGTCGAGAACGGCGCGCTCAGCGCCACGCAGTTCCACCCCGAGAAGTCCGGCGACGCCGGCGCCGCGCTGCTGGAGAACTGGCTGCGCACGCTGTCCTGACCCATCGGCGGGCCGACGTCCGCAGCAGCGGGCCGAGGACGTGCCGAGGCGCGGCCCGGCCGGTTAAGGTGCGTCCCCGTGGCGGCCAAGGGTGAGCGGGCGCGTCGACGTGCGCTGCTCGAGGCCGAGCGGGCGCGCGCGGCGCAGGAGCGGGAGCTGCGCGACGCGCGGTCTCGCCGCCGTCGCGTCCTCGCGGACCGCTGGCGTGCCCGGCTGCCGCGGCGTACCCGCATCGGGCGGCCGACCGGCCGGTTGGCGCGCCGGCGCCGGATGCAGTCGCTGGGCCTGCTCGCCGCGCTCGTCCTCGCGCAGGGCGCGGTCTGGCTGTCGACCGACGACTGGCTGGTACGCGCCGGCGCCCTGCTGCTCGCCATCGTGGCGGCCCCCGTCCTGGCCGCCCTTCTCTTCGACCGGAGGCACTGAACCCCGTGACGACCCCCGCATCGAACTCCAGCGCCGACCGCCTCGTGCTGCTGCCCGCCGTCGACGTCGCCGACGGCCAGGCGGTCCGTCTCGTGCAGGGCGCCGCGGGCAGTGAGACCTCCTACGGCGAGCCGCTCGCCGCCGCCCGGGCCTGGGAGGCGGCCGGCGCGGAGTGGATCCACCTGGTCGACCTCGACGCCGCCTTCGGCCGCGGCTCCAACCGCGAGCTGCTCGCCGAGGTCGTGCGCGCGGTGGACGTGAAGGTGGAGCTCTCGGGCGGGATCCGGGACGACGAGTCGTTGCGCGCGGCGCTGGCCACCGGCTGCGCGCGGGTGAACCTCGGCACCGCGGCGCTGGAGTCCCCGGAGTGGGTACGCCGCGCCATCGGCGAGTTCGGCGACCTCATCGCCGTCGGGCTGGACGTCCGCGGCACCACTCTCGCCGCCCGGGGCTGGACGCAGGAAGGCGGCGAGCTCTTCGACGTCCTCGAGCGTCTCGACCGGGACGGGTGCGCCCGCTACGTCGTCACGGACGTCAACAAGGACGGCACGCTGCAAGGGCCCAACCTGGACCTGCTCCGCTCGGTGTGCGCCGCCACCGACAAGCCCGTCGTCGCGTCGGGCGGCGTGAGCACGCTCGACGACCTGCGCGCCCTGCGCACGCTCGTGCCGCTCGGGGTCGAGGGGTCGATCGTGGGCAAGGCGCTCTACGCCGGGGCGTTCACGCTCGAGGAAGCGCTCGCCGTCTCGGGCTGACCGGGACGTACCGGGGCGTACTCCGCCACGCGGGTGGCGCTGTGGGCGGCATCCGCCGGATCGGGCACGGGCCACTTAAGCTTCCCTCTGAAATCCACTCTGGGGGTAGTTCATGTCCCGTGCCCGGCTTGCCCTGCCGGCTCTGTTCCTCGTGCCCGTGGCCGTCGCAGGCGCCCTGCCGGCGCAGGCCGCACCGTCTGCACTGTCGGCCCGGCCGGCCGCCGCGGAGGCGCCGGCCCGGCCCGCGGCCGGCGCCGCGTCGGCGTCGCTGCCCGACCTGCCGCGGCTGCCCGAGCTCTCGGTGACCCGGTCGGTCACCCACGGCACCGTGGTGAAGCGGCCCGCCAGCACCGTCCCGTGGGTCCTGCCGCTCTGGCACGTCCGCAAGGGCGCCACGTCCGCGGACGCGCTCTGCAGCACCTCCGCCATCTCGCCGACCGAGATCGTGACCGCAGCGCACTGCGTGCCGGACGCGAAGGGCCTCTACTACGTCGAGATCGGCGCCAACGCACTGCGCAAGGGCACGCTCGTCCCGGTGGAGGCGATCCGGTTCAACAGCGGCTACCGCGACCGGACGGCCGCCAACGACATCGCGATGCTCCGCCCGCTGGTGCCCCTGAAGCTGGCGGCCTACGCCAAGCTCGCCACGCCGGCCATGGCCGCACGGGCGCGCGCCGGCCGCTTGGCCGACCTGCGGATCTACGGCTGGGGCGACAACGAGAAGGGCAAGCTGACGGGGCAGCTGCGGACGACGTCGCTGCGCCAGATGAACGCCCTCGCCGACCGCACCTTCCGCTACTTCTCCCCCCAGAAGCAGCTGGCCGCCGCCCGCTCCATCGGACGCGGCCGTTACGCCGGCGGATGCCAGGGCGACAGCGGCGGGCCGCTCGCGACCAAGGTCGGCAAGGCCTTCTACGTCGTGGGCGTGTCCAGCTTCGGCGCGGCCTCCGGCTGCGACCGGGCCCCGACCGTCTTCACGAGCGTCGGTGCCTACTCGGTCTGGACCAAGGCCACCCGCGCGTCGCTGCCGAAGCTGGCCAGGACGCAGAACCGCGCGCTGCCCTACAACGTCTCCGCCCCCGTCGCCTCCGGCACCGTCGGGCTCGGGCAGGCGATCTCGTGCGGCGCGGGGTCGTGGACCGCGAACACCAGCAGTGTGGTTCCTGAATGGTACGTCGGCAGTGTCAAGCTCGAGGCCGGCCCGGACCACGTGCTGACTCCCGCGGACGCGGGCAAGACGCTCACCTGCAAGGTCACCGCCACCTCGCGTGCCGGGACCGCCACCGCCTCCGTGGAGGTGCCCGTGCCGCCGGCGCCGAGCCCCACGGCCTACCCGGACATCACCGGCCTTCCGGCGGCAGGGGCGATGCCGGCGCCGGGGACGACCCTGACCTGCGCGGTGCCCGCGACGACCGTGCCGGGAGTGGTCACCACCTACGAGTGGCTCTCCCTGCCCGGCATCGACGCGGTCACCGACGTGCGGCCGCTCGGCGCCGGGCCGACGCTCGTGCTCAGCGCGGACGTGCTGAAGGCGGCCGCCGGCCGCTACCTCACCTGCCGCGCCACCAGCGCGAACGCCATGGGCTCGGTCACCCAGTCGGACTGGGCGTACGTCCCGCAGCTGTCCGCCCCGCGGGTCGACCTCAGCGTGGCCGGGGCCGGCACCGCGGGAGTCACCCTGACCTGCACGCCGGTGCTCTACGAGGAGGGGCTGACGGTCAGCTACCGCTGGGCCGCCTCCTCGACCCTGTCGTCGAGCACGCTGCCGGCCGACGCGCGGATCCTGAGCTCGACCGCCGCGACCTACCAGCTGCAGCAGGCCGAGCGCGGGAGCTATGTCTACTGCGAGGCCACCGTGTCCTCCTGGCAGGGGACGACGGTCAAGGTCGCCCGCACCACGTCCCGGGTGAGCTGACAGGTCGCCTAGGCTGCTGGCCGTGAGCCTCGCCGTCCGCGTCATCCCCTGCCTCGACGTCGACGCCGGCCGCGTCGTCAAGGGCGTCCGGTTCACCGAGATCCGCGACGCCGGCGACCCGGTCGAGATGGCGAAGGTCTACGACGCGGAGGGCGCCGACGAGCTGGTGTTCCTCGACATCACGGCCAGCAGCGGTGGGCGGGAGACGACCTACGACGTGGTCCGGCGGACGGCGGAGCAGGTCTTCATCCCGCTCACCGTCGGCGGGGGAGTCCGCTCGGTCGAGGACGTCGACCGGCTGCTGCGCGCCGGTGCCGACAAGGTCGGGGTGAACACCGCGGCAGTGGCCCGCCCGGAGCTCGTGCGGGAGGTCGCGCAGCGCTTCGGGTCTCAGGTGCTCGTGCTGTCGGTCGACGCGCGGCGCTGCCCGCCCGACGTGCCGCCGACCCCGAGCGGCTACGAGGTGACGACCCACGGCGGGCGTCGCGGGACGGGCATCGACGCGGTCGAGTGGGCTGCGCGGGCGGCCGAGCTCGGCGTCGGCGAGGTCCTGCTCAACTCCATCGACGCCGACGGAACGCAGCAGGGCTACGACCTGCAGATGCTGCGCGCCGTCCGCGCCGCGGTGACCGTCCCGGTGATCGCGAGCGGCGGGGCGGGCGCGCTGGACGACTTCGCCCCTGCGGTGGAGGCCGGGGCCGACGCCGTCCTGGCGGCCAGCGTCTTCCACTTCGGGCAGCTGCGCATCGGGGACGTGAAGAAGGCGCTCTCCGCCGCCGGCTACGGCACCCGCTGACCCTTCCGACCGCGCCTGCTCACCCCGGCAGGCCGGGGGAGAGCTGCGCCACCGCGTCGGCGTCCCCCTCCAGGCGCACCCGGGCGGCACGGCCGCGGCCGAAGGCGTGCATCAGCAGCTCGACCGCCGGGCCCTCCACGACCACCGGTGAGCCCGTTCCGCCCTTCGCCCTCGCCTCCTGCCCGGTGTCCCGGCGCAGCAGCACCGGCACCCGCGACGAGCGGTAGAGCAGCCGCCCCATCCGGGCCAGCCGGGCCCACAGCGCGTCCTCCAGCCCGGGAGGCAGCGCCCGCGGCTCGCAGCCGTCCCGGGCGCGGCGTACGTCCTCGTGGTGCACGACGAGCTCCACCAGGTTGGCCTGCTCGTCCAGGCCGGGGAGCGCGTACGGCGACCAGCGCGGCGGCCCGGAGCGCACGGCGTCGACCAGGCCCGGCCACGGCCGGTCGGCGATCCCGCGCTGCACCCGCGCCGTCCAGCCGGCGAGCGGCTTGAGCAGGATCCCGGGCGCCGCGTCCAGGCGGCGCTCACGCAGGACGAGGTGGGCCGCGAGGTCGCGCGCCGTCCAGCCCTCGTCCAGGGTCGGGGCGTCCGGCCCGACCGCCTCGAGGGTCGCGCAGAGTGCGGCCCGTTCCGCGGCGGCGAACTGTCCCATCACGCCACCCTACGGACAGGTCGGGTCAGCCGCTCAGCCGGCGGACCTCGCCGTCGAGCGGCCAGGCGTTCGGCCGGCAGCCCGCCAGCCCCTTCGACTGCTGCTGCATCACCGGGGCGAGCGCGCCGGACCGGGGGCAGCCGACGTGCCCGAGCCCGAGCCAGTGCCCGGTCTCGTGGTTGAGCACCATGCGCCGGTACTGGGCCAGCGGTCCCCGGAACGGCGGGCTGCCGGACCGCCAGCGCGCTTCGTTGATGACGACGTAGCGCCCCGACCGGCAGCTGTAGTGGGCGTCGCAGACGCGCCCGTAGGACGGCACCGTGGACGCCGCCGCGAGCACCAGCGTGAAGTCGCCGCCGGCACGGACCGCCCGGAAGCGCTGGTAGCCCCGCAGCCAGCCGCGGGGATCGCCGTACGCCGCGGCCGCGGTCGCGGCGAACTCCCGCACGTCACTGGGGAAGGCCCCACGGGTGCGGACGACGTAGGTGTGCACCCGGACCGCCGTGGTCCGGGCCGGGCCGGACACCGGGCCGCGCCGGACGGCGGCCCGGTACGCGTACACGCCCACCTCGTCGTGGCGCACCGTCGAGCGGTACCGCCCGGCGGTGCCGGTACGCAGCGTCTGCACCGTCCGCCACCGGCCGCCGTCACGTCGCTGGAGCAGGACAGCCGTGCCGGTGGCGGGGCGCGGGGTCACCGAGCCGGCGACCGCGAGCCGGGAGCCCACCGCCGTCTCCCGCGCCAGCGTCAGCGTGACCGTGGATGCCCGCGCGGGCGGTGCCGGGGGCGCGGCGACGTCTCGGGCAGGCTCGGCCAGCGCGGGGGCGACCGGGGCGCCCGCCCGCGTCGCTGGCAGCAGGTGCGCGACGACCGTGCAGGCCAGGCAGAGCAGCGCGGCGGCGGTGAGCCGGCGACCGGCAGGCACCCGGCCGGTGGCGGTGACGACGTGCCGGCCACGTGCCCGGCCGGCGCGCGCGTGCGTGCGCACCGGACGGCTCCGGGCGCGGGGACGGCGGGGCACGGGGGCCACGACGGCAAGCGTAGGGCCGACCACCCGCGCGAGCCTCGGTGCGGAGCAGGGTGTGGACAGCTGAAGGGCGCGGGCCGCCCGGTGGGGCAGGATGGGCTGGTGCCCGGAACACCCTCCACCGACCCCCAGCCCGCCCCCGGCCGCGTCAGCTCCAGCGCGCTCGACCCGGCCGTCGCCGCCCGGCTCAAGCGCGACGCCTCCGGCCTCGTCGCCGCCGTCGTCCAGCAGTGGGACACGCGCGAGGTGCTGATGGTCGGCTGGATGGACGACGAGGCGCTGCACCGCACGCTCACCACCGGCCGAGCGACGTACTGGAGCCGGAGCCGGCAGGAGTACTGGGTCAAGGGGGACACCTCCGGCCACGTCCAGCACGTCAAGGACGTCCGGCTCGACTGCGACGGCGACGCCCTGCTCGTGTCCGTCGACCAGGTGGGCGCCGCCTGCCACACGGGCGACCGGACCTGCTTCGACGCGACCGTGCTTCCCGTGCTTCCCGTGCTCCCGGCGGGGACCCCGTGACCGCCGTCGCCGACGCCGCCGCGGGTGCGAGCCGCACGGCCGGGCCCGCGGGCCGCGTCGCCGGCACCGCCTCGCCCGGCCTGGAGGAGTTCCGCGCGCTCGCCGTCGACCGTCGGGTGATCCCCGTGACGCGCCGCCTGCTCGCGGACGGGGAGACGCCGGTCGGGCTCTACCGCAAGCTCGCGGGGGAGCGGCCGGGCACGTTCCTGCTGGAGTCGGCGGAGCACGGGGGCGTCTGGTCGCGCTACTCGATCGTCGGTGCCCGCAGCGCCGCCACGCTCACCGAGTCCGCGGGCGAGGCGGTCTGGCTGGGGACGCCGCCGGTCGGCCTGCCGACCGGCGGCGACCCGCTCGAAGCCGTCCGGGCGACCCTGGAGGCGCTGCACACCTCCCGGCTGCCGGGGCTGCCGCCGCTGACCGGCGGGCTCGTCGGCTACATCGGCTACGACGCCGTGCGCCGGCTGGAGCGGCTGCCGACGCTGGCCGCCGACGACCTGCAGCTGCCCGAGCTCGGGCTGCTCCTCGCGACCGACCTGGCGGTCCTCGACCACGTGGACGGCACGGTCCTGCTCGTCGCCAACGCCGTCAACTGGGACGACAGCCCCGAGCGCGTCGACGAGTCCTACGCCGACGCGCTCTCCCGGCTCGAGCGCATGACCGAGGAGCTGAGCCGGCCGGCGCCCGCGACCGTGGCGACGCTGGACGCCGCGGTCGAGCCGGCCTACACCGGGCGCACCGACCGGGACGCCTACCTCGCGTCGGTCGAGACGGCCAAGGAGGCGATCCGGGCCGGCGAGGCCTTCCAGATCGTGGTGGGCCAGCGCTTCGAGCTGGAGACGCGGGCGAGCGCGCTCGACGTCTACCGCGTGCTCCGGCTGACCAACCCGAGCCCCTACATGTACCTCCTGCGCATGCCACAGGGGTTCGACATCGTCGGCTCGAGCCCGGAGGCGCTGGTCAAGGTCACGGGGGGCCGCGCCATGCTGCACCCGATCGCGGGCACCCGACCACGTGGCGCCACGCCCGAGGAGGACGCGGCACTGGCGACGGAGCTGCTGGCGGACCCCAAGGAGCGGGCCGAGCACCTGATGCTCGTCGACCTCGGCCGCAACGACGTGGGCCGGGTCAGCACCGCAGGCAGCGTCGAGGTGGTCGACTTCATGTCCATCGAGCGCTACTCCCACGTCATGCACATCGTGTCGACCGTCGTCGGCACCCTCGCCCCCGGCCGCACCGCCTTCGACGCCGTCGCGGCCTGCTTCCCCGCCGGCACGCTGTCCGGGGCGCCGAAGCCGCGCGCGATGGAGATCATCGAGGAGCTGGAGCCGACCCGGCGCGGCACCTACGGCGGGATCGTGGGCTACCTCGACTTCGCCGGCGACGCCGACACCGCCATCGCCATCCGCACGGCGGTCCTGCGTGACGGGCGGGCGTACGTCCAGGCCGGCGCCGGGATCGTGGCGGACTCGGACCCGGTGGCCGAGGACGCCGAGTGCCGGCACAAGGCGGCGGCCGTCCTCCGGGCCGTGGCCACCGCGGGCACCTTGCGGGCCGCCGGGCCGCTCGGGCCGGCCGGCTCCGCGTGACCGAGCCCGAGCCGCCGGCAGGGACGACTGCCCCCGCCGGGCGTGGCGGACGATCGACCCGCGCCCGTGGGCTGGTGCTCGCCGCGGTCGCCCTGGGCGGCGCGGTGGCGCTGCTCTCGGGCGGGCGCACCTGGGCGACGGTCTCGGCAGGGGCCGGCTCGCCGGTCGCCGCCCCGCCCGCCGAGCTGACGGCGGGCGACGTCGCGGCGACGGTGCCGGCGCTGGGGCTGGTCGCCCTCGCCGGCGTGGCCGGGCTCGTCGCCGCACGCGGGCCGTTGCGCCGGGGCGTCGCCGTCCTGGTGGCGCTGGCCGGGCTGGGGCTGGCCGTCGTCGCGGCCAGGGCCGGCACGTCGCGGAGCGCCGCCGCCGACGCCGCCTCCGGGGAGCTGCCCGCCGGCGGTGACCTCCAGGTGAGCTTCTCGGCCTGGCCCTGGGTGGCCGCGGCCGCCGGCGTGGTCGTCGCGCTGGCCGGCGCCGTCGCGGTGCTGCGGGCCGGGCGCTGGGCCGCCATGAGCGCGCGCTACGACGCGCCGGACCGCTCGGGCCGGACGCCGGCCAAGGACGCCTGGGCCGCGCTGGACCGGGGCGAGGACCCCACCGACTGACCGGCCCGCCCCGGGCCCGCCGTCACGACGTCTCGGCCGCGAAGCGCTCCAGCGCGTCGGCCTGCGCGGCGACGATGAGCAGGTCGCCCTGCTCGACGACGGTGTCCGCCTGGGCATAGGTGAACGACTCGCCGGAGCGCTTCACCCCGACGACCGTGACGCCGTACTTCGAGCGCAGCCGGGCCTCGCCGAGAGACCGGCCCCAGGCTTCCTGCGGCGCTCGCATCTTGGAGATGGCGAAGCCGTCGTCCAGCGCGATGAAGTCGAGGATCTTCTCGGTCAGCAGGTGCGCGACGCGCTCGCCGGCGTCCTGCTCGGGCAGCACGACGTGGTGCGCCCCGACCCTGCTGAGGATGCGCCCGTGGGCCGGGGAGACGGCCTTCGCCCAGATGTGCGGCACGCCGATGTCGACCAGCGCCGAGGTGGCCACGATGCTGGCCTCGATGTCGGTGCCGATCGCGACGACCGCGACCTCGAAGTCGGCCGCCCCGATCTGGCGGAGCGCCTCCTCGCTCGTCCAGTCGGCCTCCACCACGTGCGTGAGCCGGTTGGACATCTCCTGCACCACCTCGTGGCGCGGGTCGACAGCCAGGACCTGGGTGCCCGCGCGGGTGAGCGACTCGGCCAGCGCGCGCCCGAAGCGGCCGAGCCCGATGACGAGGACGCCGCCTTCGAGGATGTTGTGTCCCACCGGTCCCGCCCTCCTGGCCGCGGCGCCGTCGCCGCCTCTCACCCGATGAGCGTGCGCTCCTCGGGATAGGCGTACAGCTGCTTGCGCTCGCGCAGCGCCAGCGCCGACGCGGCCGTCACGATACCGACCCGGCCGACGAACATCAGGACCACGAGGACGTACTGCGCGGGCTGGGGCAACGTCGCGGTGATGCCGGTCGACGCCCCCGCGGTGCCGAAGGCCGACACCGACTCGAAGAGCACGCGGTCGAGGGACTGCTCGGTGAGGGCCAGCAGCAGCAGCGTCCCCAGGAACACCCAGGCGACGCCGAGCAGCGCGACCGACACGGCCAGCCGGAGCGTCGCGGGCGGGATGCGGCGGCGGAAGGCCTGGACGTGCGCGTCCCCGCGGGCCTCGGCGACGATGGCGAAGAGCAGGACGAAGAAGGTCGTCACCTTGATGCCGCCGGCGGTCGACGCGCTGCCGCCGCCGATGAACATCAGGGCGTCGGTGCCCAGCCAGGTCTCGTCCCGCATCTGGCCGTAGTCGACGGTGTTGAAGCCGGCCGAGCGCGGCTGCACGCCGTGGAAGAGCCCGGCCAGCAGCTTCTGCGGCCAGGACAGCGGCCCCAGCGTGCCGGGGTTGGACCACTCGAACGCGGTGATCATGGCCGCGCCGCCGACCAGCAGGACCGCCGACCCGGCCACCGTGATCTTGGTGTGCAGGCTCCACGTCTGCGGCGTCCGGCGCTCGCGCAGCAGCTCGACCAGGACCGGGAAGCCCAGCCCGCCGAGGACGATCGCGACGATGACGGGGAAGCAGACCCAGGGGTCGGCGACGTAGTCCGCCAGGCCGGCCGAGGAGAGCGCGAACCCGGCCTGGTTGAAGGCGGACACCGAGTGGAAGACGCCCTGCCACAACGCGGTCCCGACCCCCATGTCGTACGCGAGGGCGAAGCGCGCGGCGAGCAGCAGCGCGACCACGACCTCGATGACGAGGGAGGTGCGCAGCACGGCCAGCACGACGCTGCGCACGTCCCCCAGCCCGAAGGCGGCGTTCTCGGTCTGCGTCAGGAGCCGGCTGCGCAGCCCCAGCCGCCGCGAGACGATGAGAGCGAGAACCGAGGCCAGGGTCATGATCCCGATGCCGCCGACCTGGATGCCGGCGAGGATCACCGCCTGGCCGAGCCCCGACCAGTGCGCGCCGGTGTCGACGACCGCCAGGCCCGTGACGCAGACGGCGGAGGTCGCGGTGAACAGCGCCTGCAGCCAGCTGGTCGACCCCTCGGCCGACGCGACAGGCAGGCGCAGCAGGAGCGTCGCGACGGCGATCCCGACCAGGAAGGCGATGCTCACGACCTGTGCCGGGTGGCGCGGCCGCAGGTCCACCTCGAGGCCGCGCGGCAGCCACCGGCGTCCTGACGTCGCCGGTGCCCGCCCGGCGCCATGGTTTCGGGCCATGGGCGGAACGTAGCGGGACGGGGGACTCAGCGGGCAGGCGGAGCGCCGGGTGCCGGGCGCCGCATCCGCCACATCGCAGGGCCGCTCCCGCCGATCGCTCCCGGGCTGCCGGGCAGCACGCAGAAGCCGACCCGCTCGTAGTAGCCGACGTTGACCGGTTCGGCGGTCTCGAGATAGGTCGCGAAGGGCGCGGCGAGCAGCGGGGCGAGCAGGGCGCGGCCGACCCCTCGACGGGCGTGGGCCGGTGACACGCCCAGCGCCTGGAGGTATGCGACCGGGTCCTCGCGTCGGTCGGGGAACGCCCGGTCGACCGCCGCCCCGAAGCTCGCGGCGGCGCGCATGGCCCCGGGCCTGCGCGCGGCCGCGCGGAGCAGCCGGAGCGCCGCGGCGGCGCTGCGCCCGCCCGTCATGGGGTACGCCCCCGGAGGCAGCCAGACGGCTGCCCCGAGCACGTCGCCGCCCGGCCCGCGGGCCACGAGGACACGCCCGTGACGCACGGCGTCCGCGACGGCGGCGCGCAGCACCGCGGCGAGCACCGCGGCACGCTCGGGCGGGTCGGGCACCGCCGCGGCCCAGCCGGGGTCGTCGCGCAGGGCGGCGGCGAGGACCGCGACGGCGGCGTCCACGTGCCGCCGGCCTGCAGGCAGGTCGGTGACGGTCTGGCCCATCAGCCCTCCATGGCTCCGGCGGTCGACGTGCGGACGGGACCCGCCCCCGGGGACGGCGGAGGGCGGCCGCACGGGGCGGCCGCCCTCCGGGCAGCGGGGGCCTGCCGGTCAGCTGGCGCGGGGGAGAGCCGCGCCCTCGGCCGCGTCCGCGGCCTGCAGGTCGGCGATGAGCCGCTCGGCGGCGGCCACCAGGGTGTCGCGGGCCAGGTCGTCGTGCCGGACCTGGTTCCTCACCTTCGCCACGAACGACTCCAGGTAGCCGATCGTGCGCGACTCGCTGCCGGCCGTGTAGAGCGACTGGGCGCGGTCGAGGCGGCCCTGCAGGTCCGCCGCGGTGCGCGCAGAGAGGCGGCCCGCCGCGGCGTACAGGTCGACGGTGGCCTTGAGGTCGCTGACCGGGGTGCCGATCGCGACGGCGAAGGAGTTGTAGCCCGCGCCGGTGCCGGCGGGCGCGTACCCGTTCTCCACGTTTCCGCGCGGGTCGACGGCGAACCAGTTGACCGTCGTGCCGGTGGTGACGGTCAGGGACTGGGCGCCCTCACGCAGCCCGGCGGCCTGCAGCTTGGGCGAGGCGAGCGTCGGCCGGCTGCCGTCGAGCGTGTAGTGGACCGTCGCCGGCTCCGACGTCGACACGGTGAAGGTCGTGCTCGTCGCGGTGCGCGAGGTGACCTGCAGTGCCGACTCGGGGGCCGTGGCGTCCAGCTGGAACGAGAGCGCGACGTCGACGATGCCGAGCTGGCCGTTGGCGTACTCCATCGCGGTCTCCGTCACGTCGACGGTGTTGGCCCCGTTCACCCAGCGGCTGTTCGCAGCGTCCCAGCGCGGGCCGTTGGTCTCGAAGGCCCACGCGAGGATGCCGTGCTCGATCCAGAAGTAGTCGGCCGAGTTGCCGGCCGCGGAGTAGAGCACGTCGATGATCGGGCCGGTGCGGCCGGGCCACACCGCGGTGTCGCGGTAGGTCTGCACGGCCGACAGGATGTGCTCCGAGGCCTCGTAGTAGTACGCCTCGATGCCGGCGTCCGGACGCTGGACGGAGACGCGGCCGTCCTCGATGTAGGCGCCGGGCGTCCACATGAAGTAGCCGCCGCAGCAGTGGGTGTTCATGGCGAACTTGATGTTGTCGAACGTCTCCGCCATCCACACCAGGTTGCGGACCTCGGGCTCGGACTCGGCCTTGGGCCCGGCGTAGTTGCCGTTGAGGCAGTCGGTCGAGGCGCCGTCCCAGCCCTCGAAGACCGTCGCCGTGGCGTAGTTGCGGTTGACGTTGACGCCGAAGCTGTTGCGCCGGCCCGGGTCGCTGTCCTCGGGGGCGCAGTAGTTCGTGAGGTTCTTGCGGACGCCGGTGTCGAAGATCGAGTAGTGGCCGCCGTCCGGGTTCGCCCACGGCAGCAGGAAGATGTCGAGGTTGTCGATCGCGTTGCGGGTCCACTCGTCGGTCGCGTAGTTGCGCAGCAGGCGCTCGGCCGTCTCGGCCACCGACAGCACCGGGGTGATCTCGTTGGGGTGCTCACCGGCGTACAGGAAGACGCCGGCCTTCGAGCCGTCACGCACCTTCCCGACCCGCAGCACCTTCATGGTGAACGGCTCGCGCGAGATGCTCGCCGGCGCGCGCAGCCCGTCGGTCAGCGTCTGCCGCGCCGCCGCCGGGACGACGCCGGCCCCGGCGTTGCGCCGGAAGGTGTAGGCGGTGAGCAGCTCGGAGGCCGAGCTCGCGTTGATGGCCGCGACGACCTGCGCGGCGGTGCTGACCGGCTGGCGCTCGGCGTCCGTCGCGAGGAAGACCGTGATGTCGTTGCCGTTGCGGAAGACGGTCAGCTGCGCGTTCGGCGTCGGCGCGAGCAGTTGCAGGGTGATGTCGTTGCCGCCCTCGTGCCCGAACTTCCTCGAGGTCACGAAGAACGTCGAGGCCGCGGTCGCCGCGGTCCCGGTGCCGAACTGGGCCTGGGCGTGGCGCCGGTACCCGAAGGTCTTCTCCGGCAGCGTGATGAGCTCGGTCAGGCCGGGGAACTCGGCGTGCAGCGCCTCGAGCCGGGCGTTGGCCTCGGTGGGGCTCGGCGTCGTGGTCAGGAACCGGGTCTTGTAGCCGGCCGGGAGCTCGAACCCGTCGCCCAGCCACTTGTCCACCGGGGCCGTGACCGAGCCGCCGGCGCTGCTCGTGATCGTGACCGAGGCGGGCACGGTGTCGACGGCGATCGGCGTGGCGGTGCGGTGGTACAGGTAGACGTCGGCGTCCTCGTAGCGCGCGAGCGTCGCCGAGCCCGTCGGGCCGGGCGCCCAGGTGGCGGTCAACGTCGCCTGGCCGTCAGGCACCCCGGCCTTGGCCTCGAACGAGAGGAACGTCTGGCCACCGGAGGTGAACCAGTCCGCGCGCAGGACGCGCAGGACGCCCGGGTCCTCGGCCGCGCCGACGGGCGCGGCGGCGAGCGAGCCGCCGACCGCGAGCGCCGCGGCGGTGGCGAGCGTCGCGGTCAGCCGGCGCCGGGCCCGGACGGGACGGGCCAGGGGGGCCTCCGGTCTGCGCTGCCGCAGACGGAGGGCGAAGCGTGCGATGCGGAGCGGCACAGACTGCCTCCAGGGGACGGTGGAGGCGCTCGGTCGCCTCCAGGCCTCGGTGTCGTGCTGGCGGCCCGAATGCTTCGGGCCGGTGCCCGAACCGTCGTGGAGAATCTTTTTCCGGTCAAGGGGCAACTTCGGCGAGCCAGGGACGAATGCCGCGCAGCCTCTGGTGCGGACGGGGGGTTTGAGACGGGGCCGGGCGCGGCACCCTGAGGGGCTCGGTCTAAGCTCACGCCAGGCGACGTGGATCAGCGACAGCAGCTGGTCATCGCGCCGGAACCGCCGCCAGGTCAAGGGAGCGCCCGAGGTGACTGTCCTAGACGAGATCCTCGCGGGTGTGAACGCGGACCTGGCCGAGCGCCAGAGCCGCGTCGGCCTCGAGGAGCTCAAGGCGCGCTGCGCGCGCGTGCCCGACGCCAAGCCCGTGCTGCCCGGCTTCCGGGACGAGGGCGTGCGCGTGATCGCCGAGGTGAAGCGGGCGAGCCCGAGCCGGGCGTCGCTGGCCGAGATCCCCGACCCGGCCGCGCTGGCGCGCGAGTACGAGTCCGGCGGCGCCTTCGCCATCAGCGTCCTCACCGAGCAGCGCAAGTTCGGCGGCAGCCTCGCCGACCTGGACGCCGTCCGGCAGGCCGTGGACGCCCCGCTGCTGCGCAAGGACTTCATCGTCTCGAGCTACCAGTTGTGGGAGGCGCGTGCGCACGGCGCGGACATCGCGCTGCTCATCGTCGCCGCCCTCGAGCAGAACGCCCTCGTCTCCCTGGTGGAGCGGGCAGAGTCGATCGGGCTCACCCCGCTGGTCGAGGCGCACGACGAGGAGGAGGTCCGGCGCGCGCTCGACGCCGGCGCCAAGCTGCTCGGCATCAACGCCCGCAGCCTCAAGACCCTCGAGGTCGACCGCGACACCTTCGCCCGGCTGGCCCCGCTCATCCCCGACGGCGTGGTCAAGGTCGCCGAGTCCGGCGTCCGCGGGCCGCACGACGTCATCGAGTACGCCCGGGCCGGCGCGGACGCCGTCCTGGTCGGGGAGACCCTGGTGACCGGCAAGGACCCGCGGGTCGCCGTGGCCGACCTCGTGGCCGCGGGCGCGCACCCCGCGCTGCGCCAGGCGAGGCCGTGACCGTGGCCGGCGACCTGACCACTGCCGGGGACGTGCCTGCGGCGCAGGCCGAGGCGGGCCGCTTCGGCCCCTACGGCGGCCGCTACGTCCCCGAGGCGCTCATGGCGACCCTCGACCAGGTGACCGAGGCCTACGCCGCCGCCCGGGCCGACCCCGAGTTCACCGGCGAGCTGTCGCGGCTGCTGCGCGACTACACCGGCCGGCCCAGCCCGCTCACGGAGGCGACGCGGTTCGCCGAGCACGCCGGCGGCGCGCGGGTGCTGCTCAAGCGCGAGGACCTCAACCACACCGGCTCGCACAAGATCAACAACGTGCTCGGCCAGGCGCTGCTCACCAGGCGCATGGGCAAGAAGCGGGTGATCGCCGAGACCGGCGCCGGCCAGCACGGGGTCGCCACCGCGACGGCGGCCGCGCTGATGGGCCTGGAGTGCGTGGTCTACATGGGCGAGGAGGACACCCGCCGGCAGGCGCTCAACGTCGCGCGCATGCGGCTGCTCGGCGCCGAGGTGGTCCCGGTCCGTACCGGCAGCCGGACGCTCAAGGACGCGATCAACGAGGCGTTCCGCGACTGGGTGGCCAACGTCGACACGACGCACTACCTGTTCGGCACGGTCGCCGGCCCCGCCCCGTTCCCCGCGATGGTCCGGGACTTCCACCGCGTGATCGGTGACGAGGCGCGTGCGCAGGTGCTCGAGCGCACCGGGCGGCTGCCCGACGCGGTCTGCGCGTGCGTCGGCGGCGGCAGCAACGCGATCGGCATCTTCACCGCCTTCCTCGACGACGCCGACGTCGCGCTGCACGGCTACGAGGCGGCCGGTGACGGGGTCGAGACCGGGCGGCACGCCGCCACCATCACCGGAGGCACGCCCGGCATCCTGCACGGCTCGCGCTCGTACCTGCTCCAGGACGAGTGGGGCCAGACGATCGAGAGCCACTCGATCAGCGCCGGCCTGGACTACCCGGGCATCGGCCCGGAGCACGCCTGGCTGCACGACTCCGGGCGGGCGACGTACGAGCCGGTGACCGACCGCGAGGCGATGGAGGCGTTCCGGCTGCTCTGCCGTACCGAGGGCATCCTGCCGGCCATCGAGTCCGCGCACGCGCTCGCCGGGGCGCTCCGGGTCGGGCAGGTGCTCGGCCCCGAGGGGGTCGTGCTGGTGAACCTGTCCGGGCGCGGGGACAAGGACGTCGACACGGCGGCCCGCTGGTTCGGTGTGGTGAGCGACGAGGAGATCGTCGAGGCGGCCGAGGCCACCGTCGAGGCGCCGCCGCAGGAGTCGTCCGGGGAGGGCTGGTGACCGCCCTGTCCGACACCCTGGCCAAGGCCCGGGCCGAGGGCCGCGCCGCGCTCGTCGGCTACCTGCCCGCAGGGTTCCCGACCCTGGCCGGTGGCATCGACGCCCTCACCGCGATGGTCGACGGCGGCGTGGACGTGGTCGAGGTCGGCCTGCCCTACTCGGACCCGATGCTGGACGGGCCGACCATCCAGGACGCGGTCGACGTGGCGCTGCGCGGCGGGGCGACCCCGCGCGACGTGCTGACGACCGTCGAGGCCGTCGCCGCGACCGGCACGCCCACGCTCGTCATGAGCTACTACAACCCCATCGACCACATCGGCCCGGCGCGGTTCGCCGCCGACCTGGCCGCGGCCGGGGGAGCGGGCGTGATCCTGCCCGACCTGCCGCCCGAGGAGTCCGGCGACTGGCTCGCCGCCGCCGACCCCCTCGGCCTGGACAGCGTCTTCCTCGTCGCCCCGTCCTCGAGTGACGAGCGGATCGCGCTCACGACGTCGGTCTGCCGTGGCTTCGTCTACGCCGCCTCGCTGATGGGCGTCACCGGTGTGCGCGGCGCGGTGAGCGGCGCGGCGCGCGGCCTCGTGGCCCGGACGCGGGTGGCGACGGGCCTGCCCGTGTGCGTCGGGCTCGGGGTCTCCACCGCCGAGCAGGCCACCGAGGTGGCGGGCTACGCCGACGGCGTCATCGTGGGGTCGGCCTTCGTCCGCGAGCTGCTGGACGCCGCCTCGCCCGCCGACGGTGCCGCCGCCGTGCACGCCCTCGCGGGCGAGCTCGCGGCCGGCGTACGCCGTGGGGCCGGCGAGCGCGCCGGCACCGCGCAGTAGCCCCGGCCGCCCGCCTGCCCCGGTAGGGTCCGAGCCTGATGAGCCCTTCTCCCGCCGACGCCGGCGTCGCCGTCCTCGCCTCGATCCCCAGCCCGTCCGAGGGGGTCTGGCACCTCGGCCCGCTCCCGCTGCGCGCCTATGCGCTGAGCATCCTCGCCGGCATCGTGCTGACGATCGTCATCAGCGACCGCCGGTGGCGGGCGCGCGGCGGCCGGGCCGGCACCGTGGGCGACATCGCGATCTGGGCCGTGCCCTTCGGCATCGTGGGCGGCCGGCTCTACCACGTCGTCACGACTCCTGAGCCCTACTTCGGTTCCGGTGGTGACCCGGTCGACGCGCTGAAGGTGTGGGAGGGGGGCCTCGGGATCTGGGGCGCCATCGCGCTCGGTGCCGTCGGGGCCTGGATCGGCTGCCGGCAGCGGGGAATCGCGCTGCCGCCCTTCGCGGACGCGCTCGCGCCCGGCCTGGCCGTCGCCCAGGCCGTGGGCCGGCTCGGCAACTGGTTCAACCAGGAGCTGTACGGCCGCGCCACTGACGTCCCCTGGGCGCTTGAGATCGACGCGGAGCACCGGCCGACCGAGACCCTCGATCAGGCCACGTACCACCCCGCGTTCCTCTACGAGCTGGTGTGGAACCTCGGGGTGGCGGCTCTGGTCGTGTGGGCCGACCGCCGGTTCCGGCTCGGCCACGGCCGGGCGTTCGCCCTCTACGTCGCCGCCTACTGCGTCGGCCGGTCGTGGATCGAGGCGCTGCGGGTCGACACCGCAGAGCAGGTCCTCGGCCTGCGGCTCAACCAGTGGACGGCCGCGGTCGTCTTCGTCCTCGCGGTGGCCTACATCGCGGTGTCGGCGCGGCTGCGGCCGGGCCGCGAGGACCAGGTCGAGCCGGGGGGCGTCGACGGGGAGCCCGACGTGGTCGCGGCGACGGCGGGCAGCCCGGCGGGCACGGGGAGCGCCGGGAGCACCGGGAGCACGGCGGTCATGTCAGGCACGGCGGGCACGGGCGGCAGCCTCCCGGGCGACGGTGCGCACGGCGGCGGTGGGGTGAGCGACGCGAGCCACCCGCAAGCCCCGCTCGAGGGCGGCGCGACGGCCGAGGTGACCGATCCGACAGCGGAGGCCCCGCGCCGGGAGTGACCGGCGGGCGTACCGTTGCCCGTAGGGCAGGCGACCCCGGCCCCCCGGCCGTCACGCCGTCGTGTCGCGGGCGCACCAAATCCTGTAGGCAGCCCGCAACACTGATGTAACCTGCGCTTCTACGCGGGCTGCTACCCCCGAGCGGCCGGCAAAATCCTCTGGGCCAACGTCGTCCCGCCCCCCTTTTTCCAGCAGAGGAGACGACGGATGACCGCCCTCCCCTCGCCCGCGTTCCCGGCCCCTCAGGGCCTGTACGACGGGCAGTCCGAGCACGACGCATGCGGTGTCGCCATGGTCGCGACGCTGCGCGGAGCCGCCGGCCACGACATCGTGCAGGCCGCCATCACCGCTCTGCGCAACCTCGACCACCGCGGGGCCTCCGGCGCCGAGCCGGACAGCGGTGACGGCGCGGGAATCCTCACGCAGGTTCCTGACGCGTTCCTGCGCGCGGTGGTTCCCTTCGAGCTGCCGCCGGCCGGCGCGTACGCCGTGGGCACCGCGTTCCTTCCTGCCGACCCGGAGGCCGCCGACGCGACCGCTGCGGCCGTCGAGGCCATCGCCGCCGAGGAGGGCCTGCGCGTCCTCGGCTGGCGCGATGTCCCGGTCACGCCCGACCTGCTGGGCCACACCGCGCGGATGGTCATGCCGTCCTTCCGGCAGGTCTTCGTGGTGGCCGCCGAGGGCACGACCGCCGAGGGCGTCGAGCTCGACCGGCTCGCCTTCTGCCTGCGCAAGCGCTCCGAGCGCGAGCACGAGGTCTACTTCCCGTCGCTGTCGGCGCGGACGCTGGTCTACAAGGGCATGCTCACGACGGCCCAGCTCGAGCCGTTCTACCCGGACCTGTCCGACGAGCGCTACGCCACGGAGCTGGCGCTGGTCCACTCCCGCTTCTCCACGAACACCTTCCCGTCGTGGCCGTTGGCGCACCCGTACCGCTTGATCGCCCACAACGGCGAGATCAACACGGTGCGCGGCAACCGCAACTGGATGGCGGCCCGGGAGAGCCTGCTGCAGTCGGACAAGATCCCGGGCGACCTGTCCCGGCTCTCGCCGATCTGCACCCCCGGGGCCAGCGACTCGGCCAGCTTCGACGAGGTCCTCGAGCTGCTCCACCTGGGCGGGCGCTCGCTGCCCCACGCCGTGCTGATGATGATCCCCGAGGCGTGGGAGGGCGACGGCACGATGGACGCCGCCCGGCGGGCGTTCTACGAGTACCACGGCTCGATCATGGAGCCGTGGGACGGGCCGGCCGCGGTCTGCTTCACCGACGGCACGCTCGTCGGCGCCGTGCTCGACCGCAACGGCCTGCGCCCGGGGCGCTACTGGGTGACCGAGGACGGCCTGGTCGTGCTCGGCAGCGAGGCCGGCGTGCTCGAGCTGGACCCGGCGACGGTCGTCCGCAAGGGCCGGCTCCAGCCGGGCCGCATGTTCCTGGTCGACACCGAGCGTGGCCGGATCATCGAGGACGACGAGGTCAAGGGCGAGCTCGCGGCCGCCGCGCCGTACGACGAGTGGCTGCACGCCGGCCTGGTCAGCCTCGCGGACCTGCCGGACCGCGAGCACGTGAGCCACACCGCCGCCTCGGTGAGCCGCCGCCAGCGCACCTTCGGCTACACGCAGGAGGAGCTGCGCGTCCTGCTCGCCCCGATGGCGCGCGCGGGTGCCGAGCCGATCGGCTCGATGGGCACCGACACGCCGATCGCGGTGCTGTCGGAGCGCCCGCGGCTGCTCTTCGACTACTTCACCCAGCTGTTCGCGCAGGTCACCAACCCGCCGCTGGACGCCATCCGCGAGGAGCTCGTCACCTCGCTGTCGTCCACGGTCGGCCCGGAGCTCAACGCGCTCGACGCGACGCCGGCGCACTGCCGCCAGGTCGTGCTGCCGTTCCCGGTGATCGACAACGACGAGCTCGCCAAGATCGTGCACATCAACAACGACGGCGACCTGCCCGGGTGGGGCACCGTCGTGCTGCGCGGCCTCTACGACCCGCACGGCGACGGCCAGGCGCTCGCCGCCCGGCTCGACGAGCTGTGCGCGGAGGCCTCCGCCGCGATCGCGCAGGGCGCGCGCTTCATCGTGCTGTCCGACCGCGACTCCGACGCTAACCTCGCCCCGATCCCGTCGCTGCTGCTCACCTCGGCGATCCACCACCACCTCATCCGCGAGAAGACCCGCCTGCAGGTCGGGCTCATCGTGGAGGCGGGCGACGTCCGCGAGGTTCACCACGTCGCGCTGCTCATCGGCTACGGCGCGGCTGCGGTGAACCCGTACCTCGCCATGGAGTCGGTCGAGGAGCTCGTCGCGGAGGGCATCGTCACCGGGGTCGAGCCGGAGAAGGCCGTTCGCAACCTGGTGAAGGCGCTCGGCAAGGGCGTCCTCAAGGTCATGAGCAAGATGGGCATCTCGACCGTCGCGTCCTACCGCGGCGCGCAGGTGTTCGAGGCGCTCGGCCTCTCCCAGGAGCTCGTCGACCGCTACTTCACCGGCACGCAGTCCAAGCTCGGCGGCGTGGGCCTGGAGGTCATCTCCGAGGAGGTGGCCCGCCGGCACCGCTCGGCGTACCCGGCGTCCGGCGCGCTGCCGCTGCACCGCAAGCTCGAGGTCGGCGGCGAGTACCAGTGGCGCCGCGAGGGCGAGCCGCACCTGTTCGACCCGGAGACCGTCTTCCGGCTGCAGCACTCGACCCGGGCGCGCCGCTACGACGTGTTCAAGCAGTACACCTCCCGGGTGGACGAGCAGTCCGAGCGGCTGATGACGCTGCGCGGCCTGTTCTCCCTGCGCGAGGGCGTCCGGCCGGCCGTCCCGATCGACGAGGTCGAGCCGGTCTCCGAGATCGTCAAGCGCTTCAACACCGGCGCGATGAGCTACGGCTCCATCAGCCAGGAGGCGCACGAGACCCTGGCCATCGCGATGAACCGGCTGGGTGGCCGGTCCAACACGGGCGAGGGCGGCGAGGACCCGGAGCGGCTGTACGACCCGGAGCGGCGCAGCGCCGTCAAGCAGGTCGCCAGCGGCCGGTTCGGCGTCACGAGCGAGTACCTCGTGAACGCGGACGACATCCAGATCAAGATGGCGCAGGGCGCGAAGCCCGGCGAGGGCGGTCAGCTGCCCGGCCACAAGGTCTACCCGTGGGTCGCGCGCACCCGGCACTCCACGCCGGGCGTGGGCCTCATCTCGCCGCCGCCGCACCACGACATCTACTCCATCGAGGACCTCGCCCAGCTGATCCACGACCTCAAGAACGCCAATTCGAATGCTCGAATTCACGTGAAGCTGGTCGCGGAGGTCGGGGTCGGCACGGTCGCGGCCGGCGTGAGCAAGGCCCACGCGGACGTCGTGCTGATCTCCGGCCACGACGGCGGCACGGGCGCGTCCCCGCTGACGAGCCTCAAGCACGCCGGCACGCCGTGGGAGCTCGGCCTCGCCGAGACGCAGCAGACGCTGCTGCTCAACGGGCTGCGCGACCGGATCGTGGTGCAGGCCGACGGCCAGCTGAAGACCGGCCGCGACGTCATCGTCGCCGCGCTGCTCGGGGCCGAGGAGTACGGCTTCGCGACCGCGCCGCTCGTCGTGTCGGGCTGCATCATGATGCGCGTCTGCCACCTGGACACCTGTCCCGTCGGCATCGCCACGCAGAACCCGGCCCTGCGCGAGCGCTTCTCCGGCTCGGCGGACTTCGTGGTGACCTTCTTCGAGTACATCGCCGAAGAGGTCCGCGAGTGGCTGGCCAAGCTCGGCTTCCGCTCGCTGGAGGAGGCGATCGGCCACGCCGAGTTCCTCGACACGGCGGCCGCCGTCCAGCACTGGAAGGCCCAGGGCCTCGACCTCACGCCGCTGCTGCACGTGCCGGACCTGCCCGAGGGCACGGCCCGGCGCCAGGTCACGACCCAGGACCACGGGCTGGAGAAGGCCCTGGACCACCAGCTCATCGCGCTGGCCCACGACGCGCTCGAGGACGCCCGCCCCGTGCAGGTCACGCTGCCGGTGCGCAACGTCAACCGGACGGTCGGCACCATGCTCGGCGCCGAGGTCACCCGCCGCTACGGGGGCGCCGGGCTGCCGGACGACACGATCTCGATCACGCTCAACGGGTCGGGCGGCAACTCGCTCGGAGCCTTCGTGCCGCGCGGGGTCACCATCCGGCTCCACGGTGACACCAACGACTACCTCGGCAAGGGGCTGTCGGGCGGCCGGCTCATCGTCCGCCCGGACGCGTCCGCGCCGTTCGCCGCCGAGCAGAACACCATCGCCGGCAACGTCTCGCTCTACGGCGCGACCTCCGGCGAGGTGCTCGTCAGCGGCCTGGTGGGGGAGCGGTTCGCGGTCCGCAACTCCGGCGCCACCGCGGTCGTCGAGGGCGTGGGCGACCACGCGCTCGAGTACATGACCGGTGGCACCGTGGTCATCCTGGGCCCGACCGGCCGCAACGTGGCCGCGGGCATGTCGGGCGGTGTCGCGTACATCCTCGACCTGCGTGCGGACCGGGTGAACCGCGAGATGGTCGACGTCGAGCAGCTCGACGCCGAGGACCTCGAGCTGCTCCGGCTGCTCGTGACCAAGCACCGGGAGGAGACCGGCTCGGCGGTGGCCCTGCGCCTGCTGACCGAGTGGGACGCGGCCGCGGCGCGCTTCTCCAAGATCATGCCGCGGGACTACAAGCGCGTCCTCGAGGCGCGCGCCAAGGCCCTCGCCGAGGGCCTCGACGTCGACACCGTGGTGATGGAGGCTTCCCGTGGCTGACCCGAGGGGTTTTCTCAAGGCGGGCCGCGAGCTTCCGAAGCGGCGCCCCGTCGAGGTGCGTATCCGTGACTGGCACGAGGTCTACGAGGAGATGAGCGTCGACGGCCTGCGTGCGCAGGCCGGGCGCTGCATGGACTGCGGCATCCCGTTCTGCCACAACGGCTGCCCGCTCGGGAACCTCATCCCCGAGTGGAACGACCTGTCCTGGCGCGACGACTGGCAGGAGGCCATCGAGCGCCTGCACGCCACGAACAACTTCCCGGAGTTCACCGGGCGGCTGTGCCCGGCGCCTTGTGAGGCGGCGTGCGTCCTCGGCATCGGCGACGACCCGGTGACGATCAAGCAGGTCGAGGTGTCGATCATCGACCGCGCCTGGGCGGAGGGCTGGGTCCAGCCGCAGCCACCCGAGCGGCTCACCGGCAAGACGGTCGCGGTCGTCGGCTCGGGCCCGGCCGGGCTCGCGGCCGCCCAGCAGCTCACCCGCGCCGGGCACACCGTCGCGGTGTACGAGCGGGCGGACGAGATCGGCGGCCTGCTGCGCTACGGCATCCCCGAGTTCAAGATGGAGAAGCGCCAGGTCGACCGGCGCATCGCCCAGATGAAGGCCGAGGGCACCCGGTTCCGCCCGGGCGTCGACGTCGGGCACGAGGTGACCGGCCAGCAGCTGCGCGCCCGCTACGACGCGGTCGTGCTCGCGATCGGCGCCACCGCCGCCCGTGACCTGCCGATCCCCGGGCGCGAGCTCGGTGGCATCCACCAGGCGATGGAGTTCCTGCCGCACGCCAACCGCTACGCGCGGGACGCGACGTACCAGGTGCCGATCACGGCCGAGGACAAGGACGTCGTCATCATCGGGGGCGGCGACACCGGCGCCGACTGCCTCGGCACGTCCATCCGGCAGGGCGCGCGCTCGATCAAGCAGTTCGAGATCATGCCGCGCCCGACCGAGGAGCGGCCGAGCAGCCAGCCGTGGCCGACCTACCCGATGGTCTACCGCGTCTCCAGCGCCCACGAGGAGGGCGGCGAGCGGCTCTACGCCATCAACACCACCGAGTTCGTCGGCGACGAGCAGGGCAACGTCAAGGCCCTGCGCACGGTCGAGGTGCAGATGGTCGACGGCCGCTTCCAGCCGGTCGAGGGCTCCGAGCAGGAGATCCCGGCGCAGCTCGTGCTGCTCGCGATGGGCTTCGTGGGCCCGGAGAAGGGCGGCCTCGTCGAGCAGCTCGGCGTCGAGCTGGACGCTCGCGGCAACGTGGTGCGCGACGCGTCCTACGCCTCCACCGTGGAGGGCGTCTTCGTGGCCGGCGACGCCGGCCGCGGCCAGTCGCTCATCGTGTGGGCCATCGCGGAGGGCCGTTCCTGCGCCGCCGGGGTCGACGCGTACCTCAAGGGCTGCGAGTCCGAGCTCCCGGTGCCGATCCCGCCGACCGCTCGCCCGCTGCTGGCCTGACATCGCCGTCGAAGCGTAGGCCTCGTCACACCCGGCCGCAGGCCGGGCGCCGACTAGAGCGCGTCCTCCCCGGGGAGGCTTGCCGGTTGTACCGGAAAGCTGTTTTCCCGAGGAGGACGCGCTCATGGCGTTGCAGGGCAAGAAGATCGCTTTTCTCGTGGCCACCGAGGGCATCGAGCAGGTCGAGCTCACCGAGCCGTGGAAGGCCGTGCGCGACGCGGGTGGCACGCCCGCCCTGGTGGCCCCCGAAGCGGGCACCGTGCAGGCCTTCGACCACCTGGACAAGGCGGACACGTTCGACGTCGACGTGCCGCTGGACTCCGCGGACGTGGCCGACTTCGACGGGCTCGTGCTGCCGGGCGGCGTGGCCAACCCCGACAACCTGCGCACCATCCCCGCCGCGGTGGCGTTCGCCAAGGCGTTCCTGGACGCCGGCAAGCCGGTCGCGGTCATCTGCCACGGGCCGTGGACGCTCATCGAGAGCGGCGCCGTGCGCGGGCGCACGCTGACCTCCTGGCCCAGCTTGCAGACCGACGTCCGCAACGCCGGGGGCACCTGGGTCGACGCCGAGGTGCACGTCGACGAGTCCGGTGCCGGGCCGCTCATCTCCAGCCGCAAGCCCGACGACCTCGAGGCGTTCTGCCGCGAGATCGCGGCCCGCTTCTGACGCGTCCGCGGTTGCTCCGAAGCGGCGGGGGGCACAGGGACGAGGGCCTGTGCACGAGCGAGTGGCGAAGGGCACGTCTCCCATTGCCGGGGGCACCCGACAGCGCCCCCGGCCCCTTCACTAGGCTCGGCACCATGCGCCGCGCAAAGATCGTTTGTACGCTGGGCCCATCCGTCGACGGATACGAGCGCATCAAGGCGCTCGTCGAGGCCGGCATGAACGTGGCCCGCTTCAATCTCAGCCACGCCGACTACGCCGAGCACGAAGCTCGCTACCGCTGGGTCCGCCAGGTCGCGGAGGAGACGGGCCGGCCGATCGCCGTCCTCGTCGACCTCCAGGGGCCGAAGATCAGGACCGGCACGTTCGCCGAGGGGCCGGTCGTGCTGACGGCGGGCGACGAGTTCACGATCACCACCGAGGACATCCCCGGCACCCAGGAAATCGTCTCGACGACCTACAAGGGCCTCGCCGGCGACGTCGCGCCCGGTGACCCGCTGCTCGTCGACGACGGCCGCGTGGCGCTCGAGGTCGTCCGGGTCGACGGGCCGCGGGTCGTCACCCGGGTCGTCGAGGGTGGCGTCGTCTCGAACAACAAGGGCATCAACCTGCCCGGCGTCGGCGTCAGCGTGCCGGCGCTGTCCGAGAAGGACATCCAGGACCTGCGCTGGGCGCTGCACCTGCGGGCCGACCTCATCGCGCTCTCCTTCGTGCGCGACGCCAACGACATCGTCGACGTCCACCGGATCATGGACGAGGAGGGCGTCCGCCTCCCCGTCGTCGCCAAGGTCGAGAAGCCGCAGGCGGTCGATGCGCTCGAGGGCATCGTGGACGCATTCGACGGCATCATGGTCGCCCGCGGCGACCTCGGCGTGGAGCTGCCGTTGGAGCAGGTGCCGCTCGTGCAGAAGCGCGCGGTGGACCTGGCCCGCCGCTCCGCCAAGCCCGTGATCGTCGCCACCCAGATGCTCGAGTCGATGATCTCGGCCTCGCGCCCCACCCGCGCCGAGACGAGCGACGTCGCGAACGCCGTCCTCGACGGCGCGGACGCGGTCATGCTCAGCGGCGAGACCAGCGTCGGCAAGTACCCGCTCGAGACGGTCTCGACGATGGCCCGCATCGTGGCCACGGTCGAGCGGGACGCGCTCTCGGAGATCCGCCCGCTCGGCACCCGCCCCCACACCAAGAGCGGTGCGATCACGCGCGCCGCGGCGGAGGTCGCCGAGCAGCTCGGGGCCAAGTACCTCGTCACGTTCACCACCAGCGGCGACTCGGCCCGCCGGGTCTCCCGGCTGCGCCACTCGGTGCCGCTGCTCGCGTTCACGCCGGTGCCGGAGACCCAGCGCCAGCTGGCGCTGTCCTGGGGCGTGGAGACGTTCCTGTCGCCGATGGTGCAGCACACCGACCAGATGGTGCTGCAGGTGGACCGGACGCTGCTGGAGACCGGCATGTGCCAGCAGGGCGACCTGGTCGTCGTCGTCGCCGGCGCCCCGCCCGGCATCCCCGGCTCGATCAACGCCCTCCGGGTGCACCGTATCGGTGATGCCGTGCAGAAGGCCGCCCCGGCCTACGGCGACCCGCTCGAGGAGGGCGCGCAGGGCGCCTGAGCGCGCCAGGCAGGCTTCGGGCCGGCGACGTCACCGACGTCGCCGGCCCGTCTGCGTTCGCGGGGGTCGCGGCCTGCGCTGCCTCGCCGCCTGCAGTGGCCACGGCGAGCTGCCCGCGGCCTACTGCCCGCCGCCCCCCACCGCGGTGATCATGGGCAACTCAGCGCGCCTAGCGGCGTGCCGTCGCTGACCTGCCCATGATCAGCGTCGGAGCGCGAGGGGTCAGCCGGGAGCGAGGGTGATCCGGCCAGGGCGGGCCGGACGTGACCGTGCCCCCGGCGAGGACGTGGGGACGTGACCGTGCCTCCGGCGAGGACGTGACGGTGCCCCGGGTGGGACTCGAACCCACACTGAATGGTGTTTGAGACCATCGCCTCTGCCGATTGGGCTACCGGGGCGGGCAGCGGGCAGCAGCCTAGTCGGCGCCGCACGCGATGCCGCCGCTCCCTGCCCTCGTGCGTCCTGACGGGTGGAAGCCGCTCCCCCCGAGCGTGACTCCGTGCCGACCGGGTCCGGCGCCCGCCCGGGGCACCGCTAGCCTTTGCGCTGCACAGCACCGTCGTCCGAAGGGAGCCCCGTGGCCCCGCCCGACCCGCGCCGCGTCGTCATTGCCGAGGACGAGGCGCTGATCCGTCTCGACCTCCGAGAGATGCTGGAGGAGGAGGGTTGGGACGTCGTCGGCGAGGCCGGTGACGGCGAGGAGGCCGTCCGGCTCGCCGAGAGCCTGCGCCCGGACCTCGTCGTGCTCGACGTCAAGATGCCCCGGCTCGACGGCATCAGCGCCGCATCCCGCATCGGTGAGCAGCGGCTCGCCCCCGTCGTCGTCCTGACCGCGTTCAGCCAGCGCGAGCTCGTGGAGCGTGCGCGGGACGCCGGCGCCATGGCGTACGTCGTCAAGCCCTTCGGCCGCGCCGACCTGCTGCCCGCCATCGAGATGGCCGTCGCCCGCTACGCCGAGACCGTCGCGCTCGAGAGCGAGGTCTCCGACCTCACCGAGCGCCTGGAGACGCGCAAGATCGTCGACCGCGCCAAGGGGCTGCTCCAGGCCCAGCTGTCCATCACCGAGCCCGAGGCGTTCCGCTGGCTGCAGAAGACCGCCATGGACCGTCGGGTGCCCATGCGCGAGGTTGCCCGCGCCGTGATCGACGCCGGGGGAGTGCCGGAGGGGCAGTGACCGCCCGTCGGAGGTGAAGGCCCGATGTCGCGGGCTTTCACACCGGGTGGACGGTGGCCTCGGGCATGCGTCGAGTTCCTCCGGCAAGCCCGTTCGTTACGGCGCGGTTGCATTGCGCGCCGTAAACCCCCAATCCGCGGACCGGGCTGGTATCACTACTGATCACAAGCCGCTGGTGCGGGGTGGAGTGCAGCCTGCCCACCCTCCCGGCGACCCGACGGCCTGCGAATCGCGCCGGCCGCAGAGAGGAGAACGCAGTGCGCAACGTCCGGCGACGGGCCTCCGTCCTCGCTGCTGTCGCGGCGCTTGCCCTGGGCGTCACGGCCTGCGGCAGCGACGACGACGGCGACAGCGGCGCCAGCCCCGCTGAGTCCAGCAACTCCGGTGGCGGCGGCGCCACCGTCAAGGTCGGCTTCATGGGCGCGCTCACCGGCCCCGACGCGCAGCTCGGCATCAACGAGTACAACGGCGCCAAGCTCGCGTTCGACCAGTACAACGCCACGAACCCGGCGACCAAGGTCGACTTCATCCAGTACGACACGACCGGCGCCCCCGACCAGGCGACCGCGCTGGCGCCGAAGGTGGCCCAGGACGGCGTCGTCGCCGTCGTCGGCCCCGCCTTCTCCGGCGAGTCCAAGACGGCCGTCCCGGTGCTGGAGGAGGCGAAGATCGCCAACATCTCCGCCTCGGCCACCAACGCCGCTCTCTCCACCAACGGGTGGAAGTTCTGGCACCGCGTGCTGGCCAACGACGACGTGCAGGGCCCGGGTGCCGGCGAGTTCATCGTCAAGTCGCTGCCGGCGACCTCGGTCGCGGTCATCGACGACCAGAGCGAGTACGGCAAGGGCCTCGCGGACGTGGTCAACACGACCGTCGAGGAGCAGGGCGGCACGGTCGCGACCCGCGACTCGATCGACCCCGAGGCCGACGACTACTCCTCCACGGTCAACCAGATCAAGTCCGCCAACCCGCAGGCGATCTTCTACGGCGGCTACTACTCCTCCGCCGCGAAGTTCGTGAAGCAGCTGCGCGACGGCGGCGTGACCGCGACCTTCGTGTCCGGTGACGGCACGCTGGACCAGAAGTTCATCGACGGTGCCGGCGAGGCGGCCGAGGGCTCGATCCTGTCCTGCACCTGCGTGCTGGCCACGGCGTCCGAGGACGAGGCCGTCCAGAAGTTCATCGACGACTACACCGCGGAGTACGGCACGGCCCCGGCCACCTACTCGGCCGAGGCGTTCGACGCCGCGACGGCGATCATCAAGGCCCTCGAGGGCGGCGCCACCACCGGTGAGGCCATCAACGAGTCGCTGAGCACGGTCGACTTCCAGGGTGTCTCGAAGCCGATCAAGTTCAACGAGGTCGGTGAGCTCGAGACCGGCACGACCTACATCCACCAGGTCAAGGACGGCAAGATCATCTCCCTCGGCGAGTACACCACCGCCAAGGTGCAGTGACGACGGCACGCGGCTAGCCCGCGTGCCACCACTTTGCGGGCCCGGCACGTCCATCCGGCGTGCCGGGCCCCGCGTCCTGTCTGTGCCCACTACTGCCCATCGCCTTGCGTAGGCGGGCCCCAGTCCTGGGAAAGGCATCGTGAGTAATTTCGTTGACCTGTTCTGGTCGTCGACGATCGACGGCTTGACGATCGGGTCCATCTACGCCCTGGTGGCGCTGGGCTACACGCTCGTCTACGGCGTGCTCCGCCTGATCAACTTCGCACATTCCGAGATCTTCATGATCGGCACTTTCGCGTCGGTCGGCACGATCTCCCTCTTCGGGCTGACCGGCCCGGCCAGCGGGCTCACGCTCGTGCTCGTCCTGTTCTGCACCGCGGCGGCCGGCATGGCCGCCTCCGGCGCGAGCGCGGTCGTCCTGGAGCGGGTGGCGTACCGCCGCCTGCGGACCCGCGGCAGCAGCCGGCTCGCGGCGCTGATCTCCGCGATCGGCGCGAGCCTCTTCCTGCAGGAGGTCTTCGCGCTGCGCTGGAGCAACGGCGAGCTGCACGCCAGCGGGCGCGACTACGTCAACAGCGAGCGCGTGCTCGAGAAGACCGAGCTCTTCAGCATCGGCGACGGCATCGTCCGCAACGACAAGCTGCTGGTCTTCGTCGCCGCGATCGCGATGATGATCGTCCTCGACCGCTTCGTGAACCGCACCCGCCTCGGCCGCGGCATCCGGGCCACCGCGCAGGACAGCGAGAGCGCGGTCCTCATGGGCGTCAACATCAACCGCGTCGTGGTCCTGACGTTCCTCATCGGTGGTGCCATGGCCGGCCTGGCCGGCGCGCTCTACGTCGTCTACTTCGACCAGACGCGCTACATCATCGGCTTCGTGCTCGGCATCAAGGCGTTCACCGCCGCCGTCCTCGGCGGGATCGGCAACCTGCGCGGCGCGCTGCTGGGCGGGTTGACGATCGGGCTCGTCGAGAACTACGGCGCGAGCATCTGGGGCGCCGAGTGGAAGGACGTCATCACGTTCTCGATCCTGGTGCTGGTCCTGCTGTTCCGTCCGAACGGCATCCTCGGTGAGGCGCTCGGGAGGTCGAAGGCATGAGCACGGCACTGTTCAAGGAGCGGATCAAGGGCGGCGGCCGGCCGCGTACGCCCATCCCGAGCTTCGGCGGTCTTCCGACCCCCGTGCGCTGGGCGGTCTACATCGCGCTCGTCGCGCTGGCCGCGGCCCTGCCGTCGATCCCCGGCGTCGCCGACATCATGAGCCCGCAGAACGACTGGGCGTCCGTCCTGGTCTTCCCGATCGGGCTCTACATCCTCATGGCCCTCGGCCTGAACGTCGTCGTCGGCTACGCCGGCCTGCTCGACCTCGGCTACGTCGCGTTCTTCGCGATCGGCGCCTACACGAACGCCATCCTGGGCTCCGAGTACGGCTGGGGCTTCTGGGAGGCGCTGCCGGTCGGCATCCTGCTGTCGATGATCGCGGGCCTGCTGCTCGGCACCCCGACGCTGCGGCTGCGCGGCGACTACCTCGCCATCGTCACCCTCGGGTTCGGCGAGATCATCCGCGTCACGGCGAACAACACCGACTGGCTCGGCGGGCCCCGGGGCGTCACCAACGTCCCGCGGCCGCCGGCGATCGGTGACCTGGAGTTCGGCGCGCTGAGCACCAAGCCCTACTGGTACCTCGTGCTCGCGCTCATCGTCCTGGTCATCATCATCGGCAAGCGGCTCGAGCGCAGCCGGGTCGGCCGGGCCTGGGCCGCGATCCGCGAGGACGAGGACGCCGCCGAGCTGATGGGCGTGCCGACGCTGAAGTTCAAGCTGGCGTCGTTCGCGATCGGCGCGGGCATCGCCGGGGCCGGAGGGGCCGTCTACGCGAGCCGGACGACGGCGATCCTGCCGGACAACTTCCCGTTCGTGCTCTCGGCGCTGATCCTCGCCGCTGTGGTCCTCGGCGGCTCGGGCAACATCGCCGGCGTGATCCTCGGCGCGTTCCTGGTCGCCTGGCTGCCGGAGCGGTTCCGCGAGTTCCAGGAGTTCCGTCAGCTGTTCTTCGGTGCGGCTCTCGTGCTCATCATGCTGTTCCGCCCGCAGGGCCTGCTGCCCAATGCGAGACGGAAAGCGGAGCTGCAAGAAGGCACCGGCGGCATGGGCACGCTCGGGGCCGAGGTCGGCGCGGCGGCGACTCAGACGGTCGAGGTGGACAAGAAGTGAGCACCCTGCTCCAGCTCTCCGGGCTGACCATGCGGTTCGGCGGGCTGACCGCCGTGAACAACCTGGACCTGCACGTCGACGAGGGCGAGATCTTCGCCCTGATCGGGCCGAACGGAGCCGGCAAGACGACGGTCTTCAACGTGACGACAGGCGTCTACCAGGCGACCGAGGGCACGATCACGTTCGACGGCAAGCAGCTGAAGAGCGGTGGCGGGCCGCACAAGGTGACCCGTCACGGCATCGCCCGCACGTTCCAGAACATCCGGCTGTTCGCCAACATGACGGCGCTCGAGAACGTCATGGTCGGCGCCGACGCCCGGCACAAGACCGGCCCGATCAACGCCATCTTCGGGCTCCCGCTGCACCGCAAGGAGGAGCGGGCGGGCAAGGCGCGCGCCCTGGAGCTGCTCGAGCTGGTCGGGATCCGGCGGGTCGCGGAGGAGACGTCGAAGAACCTCTCCTACGGTGACCAGCGGCGGCTCGAGATCGCCCGCGCCCTGGCCACCGAGCCCAAGCTGCTGCTCCTCGACGAGCCGGCGGCCGGCATGAACCCCGCCGAGAAGGTCGAGCTGCAGGCGCTCATCCGGCGGATCCGCGACACGGGGGTCTCCGTCCTGCTCATCGAGCACGACATGAGCCTCGTCATGACCATCAGCGACCGCGTCGCGGTCCTCGACTTCGGCCAGAAGATCGCCGAGGGGCTGCCTGCCGAGGTGCAGAACGACCCCCGCGTCATCGAGGCCTACCTGGGAGCGCCCGCAGATGCTTCTTGAGATCGACGACATCTCGGTCTACTACGGCAAGATCGCCGCGCTCAAGGGCGTGACGGTCGCGGTGGACGAGGGCGAGATCGTCGCGCTGATCGGTGCCAACGGTGCGGGCAAGACCACCACGCTCAAGACGATCTCCGGGCTCCGGTCGGTCGCCAAGGGCGCGGTCCGGCTCGCGGGCAAGGACATCACCAACGTCCCCGGGCACGAGCGGGTGGCGCTGGGGCTCTGCCAGGCGCCGGAGGGCCGGGGGATCTTCCCCGGGCTCACGGTTCTGGAGAACCTCCACATGGGGTCCTACATCCGCAAGGGTGACGTCTCCGCGGACGTCGAGCGCGTCTTCACGCTCTTCCCGCGGCTGAAGGAACGGCAGAAGCAGGCCGGAGGGACGCTGTCCGGCGGCGAGCAGCAGATGCTCGCCATCGGCCGCGCGCTGATGGCCCAGCCGAAGGTGCTGCTGCTGGACGAGCCCTCGATGGGGCTCGCACCGAAGATCATCCAGCAGATCTTCGAGATCATCCAGGAGATCAACGAGCAGGGCGTCACCGTCCTGCTCGTGGAGCAGAACGCGGCTCAGGCGCTCGCTCTCGCGGACCGGGCGTACGTCCTGGAGACCGGGCGGGTGGTGCGCAGCGCCACCGGCCGCGAGCTGCTGAACGACCCGTCCGTGCGCGCCGCGTACCTCGGCGGCGACGTCTCGCACTGACGCCGGCCCGGCTCGGCCGCCCCGCTCACCGCAGCGCTGACACCAGCGCCACGAGGAGCGGGGCGGCCAGCAGCGCGGGCAGCAGGTCCGCGACCGGCACGGGCCGCACCCGCAGCAGCCGCAGGCCGACGCCGACCAGCAGCAGTCCGCCGACGGCGGTCATCGCCGAGATGTGGGCGTCGGGGACGACCTCCCCGAGCAGCGCGCCCACGAGCGTGAACGTCCCTTGCACCAGGGCCACGGGAAGCGCGGCGGCTCCCACGCCCCAGCCCAGCGAGGCGGCGAACGCCAGGGACGCGAAGCCGTCCAGCGCGGCCTTCACCGAGAGCTCCTCGATGCCGAGCCCGAGGCCGTCCGAGAGCGGCCCGAGGATCGCCAGCGGCCCGACGCAGTAGACGAGGCTCGCGGTCACGAACCCGGCGATGAACCGGTCGCGGCTCGCGGCCGCGATGGGGTCGTCCGCGGGCTGGCCGTGCTGCGTGACGGGCCCCCGGCTCAACGCCCTGCGGATCCGCCCGCCGAGCGACTCGAGCCGGTCCTCCACCCTGACGAGCGAGCCGACGACGCCGCCGAGCAGCAGCGAGCCGAGCACGATCAGGACCGGGGCCGCGTCGCCCACCTCGTCCGACAGCGCGGCGTCGCCCACCGCGACGGCGTTCAGCCCCCCGAGCAGCAGGGTGGTGAGGCCGAGCCCGTCGGTGACCACGTCGCGGGTGCGCTGCGGAAGCCGCTCGCCGAGCCGGGCGCCGACCGCCGTCCCGATCAGGATCGTTGCGACGTTCAGAACCGTTCCGGCACCGACGAACACGGGATGAACACTCCTTGCCGGGAATTCCAGGGGCCGGGCTAGCCGAAGCGTTGATCTCGTCGTAGGCTCCGCCCGGGCTTGATCGCAGCGGAAAGCCTACGGTGCACGGGGGGCCGGTCTTCGCACGCCGTACGAGCGCTCGTGGGCTGCTGTCCACGAAGCGTTCACGAGCGCGCCCGTCCGACAGGAGGAGCGGTGCCACGTCCAGCGGTCTCCGTCCGCGCTGCCACGCGGGAAGATGTGCCTGCGCTGCTCGACATGTGGGCGGAGCTGCGCGAGCTCTCGCGTGACCGAGCCGCGCCGGTGCCCACCGAGCGCGGGGTGCTGGACCGGCTCGACCGGGCGGACGCCGACCCGGGGCTGCGCATCGTGGTGGCGACCCTGGACGGTGCCGTCGCGGGAATGGCGGTCCTCACGCACCAGCCCTATGCCGCGCTTTTCGACGTGCATTCGGTGCATCTGCACTTCATGCACGTCCGTGACGGTTTTCGGCGCAAGGGCGTGGGCCACGCGCTCGTGGCGGCGGCGGCGGCCTACGCCGAGGACATGGGCGCCGACCACGTCATGACCAGCACGCTGCCCACGGCCCGCGACGCCAACCGGTTCTACGCCCGCCTCGGGTTCGCCCCGATGGTCGTCCGCCGGTCGGCGCCGGTCGCGACCGTGCGACGCCGACTGGCGGCCGACGCGGGCGTGCCCGAGGCGGTCGAGGGAGTCGTGGCCCGGCGGCGCTCGCTGCGGTCGCGCAGCCGGCTGCGCGTGGCCCGGCTGGCCGACTAGCCCCGACGCCGGCGCCGCGTCACCGCTCGCGCGGCAGGACGGTCGGGCCGTACGTCGGCCCGAGGACCCGCGGGCCCGAGTCGTCCCACACGACCGGGTCGAGGCACATCCGCCGGGCAGTACGCCCGGTGTCCCACGCGTGGTAGACCACGACGTCCTGCCCTTCCGGGCCCTGGACCACGCAGTTGTGCCCCGGCCCGAGCACCGCGCCGGGCACGGTGCGCAGCAAGGGCGGCACGCCCGCCGGCTCGGCCCACGGCCCGAGCGGGCTGTCGGCGACGGCGTACGCCACCCCGTAGCTCTCCTCGCCCCAGTTCCCCCCGGAGTAGAAGAGGTAGTAGCGGCCGGCGTGCGCGCGCACGAACGGGCCCTCCAGGGTGTGCCAGTCGTAGACCTGGCCGTACATCTCGCGCTCGCGCAGGAAGATCTGCCAGTCGCCGGAGGGCCGGAGCAGGGTGCGTGGCTCGCCGCGCAGCCTCGTCATGTCCTCGAGCACGTCGACCGCGACCATCGTGCCCACGCGGTCGCCCTCGAGGACGTCCCGGGCGTAGAAGAGGTACCAGGTGCCGTCGGCGTCGCGGAAGGGACTGGCGTCGATGGCGAACCGCTCGTCGGGCGTGAGGTTGGCCCCCGTGTCGACGAAGGGCCCGGTAGGGGTGTCGGCCACGGCGACGCGCAGGTGGTGGCCCTTGTCCCCGTGCCCCACCGAGTAGTACATCCACCACCGCCCGTCGTGCTCGGCCACCTCCGGCGCCCAGTAGTCCGCGCCGAGGGACGGGTCGGCCAGCAGCTCCAGCGCGCCGCCCGCCGAGGCCCACGAGACGAGGTCGGGCGAGGTCAGCACCTCGAACGCCCGCCCGTCGACGACCGCTCCCGTTCCGTACGCGACGTACCCGTCGGCGGTGCGCAGCACGAAGGGGTCGGCGAAGTAGCCGTCGAACACCGGGTTGCGGTAGGGCGTGGGCATGACGGAAGTATCACAACTTGCGTGGCAACTGTTGCAACAGCTGTCAAAGGTGTAATTTGCCGACACCACAGCTGAAGCTCCATTCCGGCGGCGGAACCGGGAAGGGGCGTCCGACTTCCCGGAGCCGGCGGCGTCGCACGGCGCCGCGGCTCCGGCCGCCGGTCCAGACCAGGGCCGACCTCCCGCCCGCGCGCGTACCGGAGCACCGGGCGCACGCCGGTCGCTCGGCCGCGTGCCGGGCTGGAGGCTGACCGTCCCCTTCCCCGGGCCCCGCTCCAGCGGGCTCGGGCCGGTCCCACCACTTCGGCCGCTGCGAAGCAGCGGGAGCCCTAGGAGTCGACAACGATGTCGAGAGCAGCACGGAACGAGCAGTCCATCTCGCGCCGCCACTTCCTCGGACTGGGGGTGGGCGCGGCCGCCGGCGCGATGATCGCCGGCTGCGGCGGTGGCAAGAGCGCGAGCGAGGCCGCCGGTGGCGGCGGTGCGCAGCCGGCGCAGACGTTCAGCGGGACGTACGACGGCCCGGAGGTCACGCTCTCGTACTGGAACGGCTTCACCGGCGGCGACGGCCCCTTCATGAAGCAGCTGGTCAAGGACTTCACCGCCGAGCACCAGAACATCAAGATCGCCGAGAACACGGTCCAGTGGAACGAGTACTACCAGCGGATGCCTGCTGCCGTCACCGCGGGCAAGGGGCCCGACGTCGGGGCGATGCACCTGGACCAGCTGGCCACCAACGCGGCCCGCAAGGTCATCGTCCCGGTGGACGACCTGGCCGCCTCGCTCGGGCTGACGGAGGACGACTTCACCACCGAGGTCTGGAACGCGGGGATCTACCAGGACGCCCGCTACGGCATCCCGCTGGACGTGCACTCCCTGGCGATGTACTCGCTCAACGACCCCCTGCAGAAGGCCGGGGTGACCGAGATGCCGACCGACAACGACTCGTTCATGGCCACCCTGGACCAGCTCAAGTCCTCCGGCACGGCGAACCCCTTCTGGATGCCGACCCGCTGGCCCGCCCACCTCATGTTCCTGTCGTTGCTGTGGCAGAACGGCGGAGAGCCGTACGCCGAGGACGGCACGAAGGCGACGTTCGACTCCGAGGAGGGCGTGGCTGCGCTGCAGTGGATGGTCGACGTGATCAACAAGGGCTACAGCCCGAAGAACGTGGCCCAGGACTCGCAGTACGTCGCGTTCAAGAACGGCGAGGTGCCGATCACCTGGGACGGGATCTGGCAGATCAACGACCTCAAGACCGCCGGCGTGGAGAACACGCTGTCGCCGATCCCGAAGATCGGCGAGACGGACCACGTCTGGGCCAACTCGCACAACTTCTACATCACCCGGCAGACGACGGGTGACGACAACAAGCTCCAGGCGGCGAAGGTCTTCATCGACTGGATCAGCAGGAAGTCGGCCGAGTGGGCGGGCGCCGGCATGATCCCCGCGCGCAAGTCCGTGCGTGACTCCGCCCAGGTGCAGGACTCGCCGCAGGGCCCGATCGCCGCGAAGATCGACACGCTCAAGTTCCTGCCCCCGGTGCCCGGCCTCGGTGACGTCCAGGCCCAGACCCTCGAGATCGCCGTCGCCAACGCGACCCTGGGCAAGGAGTCCCCGGCGGACGCCCTGTCGTCGCAGGCGGCCAGAGCCTCCAAGCTGATGGAGGAGAACAAGAAGAAGTTCGGGTGAGGTCGGCATGAGCACCCCGACACGCCCCACCGAGCGCGAGGTCGCCGCACCTGCCCCGGCGGCCGACCGCCTGCAGGCCTCGACCGCGCGGCGCTCGAGGTCGGGGCGGCGGACGTCCTGGGCGACCCCTTGGCTGTTCCTGCTGCCGTACCTGGTGCTGTTCGGCACCTTCGTCCTCGCGCCGATCGTCTACGGCGTCTGGATCAGCCTCCACGACTACGACTACACGCTGCCCGGCAAGCCCTGGGTGGGGCTGCGGAACTACACCAACCTCTTCGACTCCGAGTCGGTGACGGCGGGGCCGTTCTGGGACGGCATGAAGGCCACGGCGATCTTCACCGTGTTCAGCGTCCCGCTGCTCCTCGTCGTCCCGCTCGCCGTCGCGGTCGTGATGAACCAGAGGTTCCGCGGGCGCAACCTGTTCCGCGCCGTGTACTTCGCCCCGTACGTCCTCGGGGTCGCGGTGATCGGGGTGCTGTGGCGGTTCCTGCTCGACCGCAACATCGGGATCGTCAACCACTATCTGGGCGTCGTCGGCCTGCCCGACGACATCCCCTGGCTCACGTCCGTGCCGGAGGCCTGGGTCGCGCTCGTCGGCGTCACGGTCTGGTGGACGCTCGGCTTCAACGCCGTGATCTACCTGGCGGGGCTGCAGGACATCCCGAACGAGCTCTACGAGGCCGCGAAGGTCGACGGGGCCAACGCCTGGCAGCGCTTCCGCAACGTGACGCTGCCCGGCCTGCGGCCGGTCACCTCCTTCGTCACGATGGTGACCATCATCGCCTCGGTCAACATGTTCGGCCAGTCCTACCTGATGACCCTGGGGCAGCCGGGGACGGACACCCGGACCGCGATCTACGCGATCACCGAGACCGGGCTGCGCAACTTCCGGATGGGGGACGCGGCGGCCATGAGCTACGTGCTGACTCTCGTCCTCATGCTGCTCAGCCTGGCCGTCTTCTGGCTGTTCCGCGAGAGGAAGTCCTGAGATGGCGACCGTGCTCGAGAGGCCCGCGGCTCCCGAGGCCACCGGGGAGCGGCGCGGGCGCGGGCGCGGCGGGCGGCTTGCCGCGCGCTACGTCGTGCTCACGATCCTCGCGCTGATCTTCATCAGCCCGCTGATCTTCATGTTCGTCACGTCGTTCAAGACGCGGCAGGAGGCGACGGCCGTCCCGCCCAGCTGGATCCCCGACGACCCGACGCTGGGGGCGTACCGCGCGATCCTGGACGCGGAGGGGACACCGGTCCTGCGCTGGTTCGCCAACAGCATGATCGCGGCCGCGGCCAACGCGGCGCTGGTGGTCGCGACCGCGGCGATGGCGGCGTACCCGCTGGCGCGGATGGACTTCCGGTTCAAGCGGGTGGTGTTCGCGCTCATCATCGGCACGCTGTTCGTGCCGCCGGTCATCCTGATCATCCCGAACTACCTCATCGTGGGCGAGCTGCAGTGGCTCGACACCCTGTGGGCGGTGATCGTGCCGACGGCAGCCTCGGCGTTCGGGGTCTTCTTCCTGCGCCAGTTCTTCCTCTCGCTTCCCAACGAGCTGGAGGAGGCCGCGCTGCTCGACGGGGCCAACAAATGGCAGATCTTCTCCCGGGTGATCCTGCCGCTGTCGCGCCCCGCGCTGGTCACGCTGGCGCTGCTGGCGTTCCTCACCAACTGGAACGACTTCCTGTGGCCGGTCTACGTGCTGTTCAGCCCGGAGACGCAGACGCTGCCACCGGGCCTGTCGACCCTGCAGTCGGCCAACAACGTCCGCTACGACCTGATCATGGCCGGCGCCGTCATCGCCAGCGCGCCGGTGCTCGCGCTGTTCGTCTTCGCCCAGCGTTTCGTGATCGAGGGGGTGTCGCGCTCCGGGCTCAAGGGGTGACGCGCTCCTGCGGAACGGCGAGGGCGGGGCTGCTGCGGCGGGCCCGCCCTCGCCCGTGCCGGCCGCCCGGGCCGGCCGCCTGGGCCGCGCGTCCCGAGCTCAGCGCAGGTCGCGCAGGGCGCAGGTGACCCGGGCCGAGCAGATGCGCCGGGACGCGTCGTCGGTGAGCACCACGTCGTACGTCGCCAGCGTGCGGCCCAGGTGGACGGCGGTGGCGACGCCGGTGATGGTCGCGCCGGTGCCCGGCCGGTGGTGGCTGGCGTTGATCTCGACGCCAGCCCCGGCCCGGCCCGGCCCGGCGTGCAGGGTGGCCCCGATCGAGGCGAGCGTCTCGGCGAGGACCGCCGAGGCCCCCCCGTGCAGGACCCCGAACGGCTGGGTGTTGCCCTCCACCGGCATCGTCCCGGCCACGCGCGCGGGCGTCGCCTCCGTCACGACGATGCCCATGCGCTCGGTCAGCGGGCTCGGCGCGAAGCCCAGGTCGGCCGGTCCGGGAAAGTCCACCCGGGGAGCCTAGAGCGGTGCGGTGACGGACGAGGCGGGGCCGGGCTGTCCCCGGTCGCGCCTACGATTCAGGGCGTGGCGGGAACCAGCGGGACGACGGTGGCGGACGGCGGCACGGTGACGGCAGGGGTGCCGGCAGGTGGGACCGCCAGGGGGGATGCGCAGGCGGGCGCCACTTCGCGGACGGGCGGGCGGCTGCTCCTGCTCGACGGGCACTCGCTGGCCTACCGAGCCTTCTACGCGCTGCCGGTGGAGAACTTCAACACCTCGACCGGGCAGCCGACCAACGCGGTCTACGGCTTCACGTCGATGTTGATCAACATGCTCCGCGACGAGCAGCCGACCCACGTGGCCTGCACCTTCGACGTGGGGCGCGCGACGTTCCGCACGACCGCGTTCCCGGAGTACAAGGCGAACCGCACCAAGTCCCCGAGCGAGTTCGGGACCCAGGTCCCGCTGATCCGCGAGGTGCTCGAGGCGCTGCGCATCCCCGTCGTGACCGCGGAGGGCTTCGAGGCCGACGACGTCATCGCGACCCTCGTCGACCGGGCCGAGCCCGAGGGCTACGAGATCCTCATCAGCAGCGGCGACCGGGACTCGTTCCAGCTCGTCAGTGACAACGTGACCGTGCTCTACCCCAAGCGCGGCGTCAGCGAGATCTCCCGCATGACGCCGGACGCCGTGCAGGAGCGCTACGGCCTCTCCCCGGCGCAGTACCCCGACTTCGCCGCCCTGCGCGGCGACCCGAGCGACAACCTGCCCAACATCCCGTCGGTGGGGGAGAAGACCGCGGCGAAGTGGGTCGTCGAGTTCGGCTCGCTCGACGCCATCATCGACCGCGTCGACGAGGTGAAGGGCAAGGCCGGGCAGGCGCTGCGCGACCACCTCGCGCAGGTCATCCGCAACCGCGAGCTCACCGAGCTGCGCCGCGACGTGCCGATCGACGTCCAGCCGGACGACCTCGTCTGGCAGTCGTTCGACCGCGACGCGGTCCACCAGGTGTTCGACACCCTGCAGTTCCGCGTGCTCCGCGAGCGGCTCTACGAGGCGTTCGCGCCGGAGGCGCCGAGCGCCGAGGAGGGCTTCGAGATGGCGGGCCAGGTGCTCGCCCCCGGCGCCCTGCGGGCGTGGCTCGAGGCGCACGCCTCCGGGGCCGCCCGGACCGGTGTGCACGTGCTCGGCACGTGGCGGAGCGGCAGCGGGGAGGTGCACGGCCTCGCGCTGGCGGCCGGGGACGGCACGGCGATGTACGTCGACCCGGCCCAGCTGCTGCCCGACGACGACGACGCGCTGGCCGAGTGGCTCGCCGACCCCCGCCGGCCCAAGGCGCTGCACGACGCGAAGGGCCCGCTGCACGCGCTGCGCGAGCGCGGCTGGCAGCTGGCGGGGGTCACGAGCGACACCCAGCTCTCGGCGTACCTCGCCCGGCCGGACACCCGGACGTTCGACCTGTCCGACCTCGTCATCCGCTATCTGCAGCGCGAGCTGCGGGCCGAGGGGGGCGACGACGGGCAGCTGTCGCTCGACGGCGTGGACGAGGACGCGCGGGCGCAGAACGCGATGTTGCGTGCTCGGGCGGTGGTCGACCTGGCCGACGCGCTCGACGTCGAGCTCGAGGAGAAGGGACAGGGGCCGCTCCTGCAGGAGGTCGAGCTCCCGCTCGTGCCGCTGCTCGCCCGCCTCGAGCGGGACGGCGTCGCGGTCGACCTGGACCACCTCGGCGGGCTCGAGGCGTACTTCGCCGACCACGTGAAGCAGGCGGCGGACGAGGCGTACGCGGTCATCGGCAAGGAGATCAACCTCGGCTCACCGAAGCAGCTGCAGGTCGTGCTGTTCGACGAGCTGAAGATGCCGAAGACCAAGCGCACCAAGACCGGCTACACCACCGACGCGGACGCGCTGCAGTCGCTGTTCGTGCAGACCGAGCACCCGTTCCTGGCCCACCTGCTCCGTCACCGCGACGCGTCCCGGCTCAAGCAGACGGTCACCGGGCTGCTCGCGGAGGTGCGCGACGACGCCCGCATCCACACCACGTTCAACCAGACGATCGCAGCGACCGGGCGGCTCTCCTCGACCGACCCGAACCTGCAGAACATCCCCATCCGCACGGAGGAGGGGCGCCGCATCCGGGAGGGCTTCGTCGTCGGCCCGGGCTTCGAGTCGCTCATGACCGCCGACTACAGCCAGATCGAGATGCGGATCATGGCTCACCTGTCCGAGGACGAGGGGCTGATCGAGGCGTTCCAGTCGGGGGAGGACCTCCACGCCTTCACCGCCTCGCGGGTCTTCGGCGTCGCGCCGGCCGAGGTCTCCCTCGAGCAGCGGGCGAAGATCAAGGCGATGTCGTACGGCCTGGCCTACGGGCTGTCCGCCTACGGCCTGGGCAAGCAGCTCACCATCGGCTACGACGAGGCCCAGGGCCTGATGGACGAGTACTTCGAGCGGTTCGGCGGCGTGCGCAACTACCTGCGCGACATCGTCGCGAAGGCTCGGCTGTCCGGCTACACCGAGACGGTCCTGGGGCGCCGCCGCTACCTGCCGGACCTCACCAGCGACAACCGCCAGCGCCGGGAGATGGCCGAGCGGATGGCGCTCAACGCCCCCATCCAGGGCTCGGCCGCCGACATCGTGAAGGTCGCCATGCTCAAGGTCGACGCCGCGATGGCGGCGGCGAAGCTCAGGTCGCGCATGCTGCTGCAGGTGCACGACGAGCTGGTGCTCGAGGTCGCCGCGGGCGAGCGCGACGAGCTGGAGGCGCTGCTGCGCCGCGAGATGGGCGCCGCGGCCAGCCTGTCGGTCCCGCTCGACGTCAGCGTGGGCGTGGGGCGCACGTGGCAGGACGCGGGGCACTGACCGCACGACGGCGGCCGCGGGGGGCGGGGTGGTCCTGATCCGGCTCGGTGAGCTGCCGCCTCCGGCCCGCCAGCTCGCCGACGCCGTCACCGACGCCGTCGGCGCGGCGGGGGCCGGTGACGCCGCCGCGTACGACGAGGCGGTGGCCCGGCTGGCCATGCAGGAGCCCGAGCGCGTAGGGCTGGTGCTCGGCTCGGTCGTCCGCCAGCTGCTCGAGGAGTCCTACCCCGACGGCCTGGCGGCGGACGAAGTGCTCGACGCGCTCGACGGCACCGTGCGGGCGGCCGCGGCGTGGGCGCCGGTGGACGCGGACGTGCTCGTGTCGGTGGTGGCCGGGGCACTCGGCATCCACGAGGTCGACACGCCGGAGGGGGCCGAGCGCCCCCGGCAAGTACGCCCGGGCGAGCTCGCCGCGCACGCCCCGCTCCTGGCGGCCGAGCTCCTGGACCGGGTGCGGCGGCCGCTGCGGCACTACCTCGAGCAGGCCTTCGGCGAGATCTGGCGGGCGGAGACGGTAGAGCTGCCCTGAGGCGCTCAGCCGTCCGCGGCCTGCGCCTCGGAGGGGGCCATCAGGGCGGCGGCGACGGTCAGGGCGACGGTGACGGCGAGGAACTGGGCGACGAACGGCCAGCCGGCCTTCCAGGCGCCCAGACCGGCGACGAGGACCTCCGCGACGGCCAGCACCAGCAGCCAGCGCGTGAGGATCCGACGAGAGCGTGGGGGTAGCACGGCGCCGGGTATACCCAGCGGGCCCCGGGTTAGCTGAGAGCTGCGCCACTCGTTCGGCTGACCGTCCACCACCACCGGCGTGCGTCGGCCGGGCGCCGGAGGAGTGGAAGCGCGGGCGGGCAGCCTTGGCGCACCGCCGGCGGCGCCCGTCACCCCGGGGGCGTCCGCTCACGGACGCGGTCCTGCCGGTGGGGACGGGCGCCGGCCGGAGCGGCTGGAACGGCCCGGCCGTCACGCCTTCTCGGCCGCCTCGACGAGCTGCGGGACGAACGTGTCCAGCGACCACGGGATGCTGAGCACGCTCACCGCGGACGTGGCGAACACGAAGCTCTGGTCGGTGAGCGCGACGTACGAGCCGCGCTGCACGGCGGGGAGCTCCTGGAACAGCTTCTGCGCCTCGACCTGCTTCTGGACGTCCTCCGAGCCGTACCACATGACGAGCACGTCGGAGTCGAGCGTGTCGGCCTGCTCGATGCTGACGTCCGCGTAGAACTGGCCGGACCCGGGCTTCAGCGTCTCGATGCCGGGAGCCGGCTCCATCCCCATGCCGGTCAGCAGGGTGACCCGCGGGTCGCCGGTGACGTAGGCCGAGATGGCGCCCGGCCCCGCCGCGTTGCCGTAGGTGAAGCTCTTGCCGGCCAGGACCGGGTTGTCGGTCCCCGCCTTCGCGATGGCCTGCTCGGTCTCGGCCACCAGCTGCTGGGCCTCCGTGGACTTGCCGAGGGCGGCGCCGACCAGCGTCGTCTGCTCCTGCCAGCTGGTCAGCCACGGGGTCTCGGGATACGCCACCGTCGGGGCGATCTGCGCGAGCCGGTCGTAGTCGGCCTGCTGGATGCCGCTGTAGGTCGCGAGGATGACGTCCGGCTGCAGCGCCGCGACGGCCTCGAACGGCACCCCGTCGCTCTCGTCGAGCAGCGTCGGCGCCTGGCCGGCGAGCTTGTCCTCGTTCCAGGGCAGGATGCCCTGGGCGTTGCCGCCGTAGGTGAACTTCGGCATGCCCACGGGGACCACCCCGAGCGCGAGCGCCACGTCCTGGCTGCCCCAGCCGAGGGTCACCACGCGCTCGGGCTGCTCCTCGATCGTCGTGGTGCCGAGGGCGTGCGGGATCGAGACCGGGAACGCGCCGGCGGCCGCCGAGCCCGACGGCTGCGCCTCGGCCCCGCCGCCGGAGCCCGTCGCGCCCCCGTCGTCGGACCCTCCGCACGCGGACACCAGCCCGACCGCCACGACGCTCAGGACGACGGCGGCGCGCCGGCGGAGACGGGCCAGGGGGAGGGCGTACGGCATGGAGGCTCCTGACGTGCTGTCCAACAGGTCAGGCAAGCCTAACCTGGCCGGCCGCCTACGCCTCCCGGCCCGCCGGCCCCTCGCACACGAAGACGGCGGTGCCGGGCAGCAGCCGCCCGCGCAGCGGGCTCCATCCGCCCCAGCTGCGGTCGTGGCCGGCGGGCCACTCCGGCTCCACCAGGTCCAGCAGCCGCAGCCCGGCTGCGGTCAGCTCCCGCACCCGGTCCCCGAGGGTGCGGTGGTGCTCCACGTAGGTCGCCCTGCCCGACTCGTCCTGCTCCACGTAGGGGCGGCGGTCGAAGTACGAGTCCCGCGCGGTGAGCCCCGCGGGGCCGGGGTCGTCGGGGAAGGCCCAGCGGATCGGGTGGGTGACCGAGAAGGCCCAGCGGCCGCCCGGCCGCAGCACGCGGGCCACCTCCCGCATCACCTCCAGGGAGTCTGCGACGAAGGGCACGCCGCCGTAGGCCGAGCAGACGATGTCGAACGAGCCGGTGGCGAAGGGCAGGCGCTGGGCGTCGGCCTGGACGACCGGCACGGAGGTGCCGAGCCTGGCGTCGATGCGCCGGGAGGCCTGCAGCTGGCCGAACGACACGTCCAGCGCGACCACCCGCTCGGCCCCCTCGCCCATCAGCCAGCGGGCGCACTGGGCGGCGCCGCAGCCGATCTCGAGCACGCTGCGACCCGCCACGGGACCGAGCAGCCGGGCGTCGGCCTCGCGCAGCCCCTCCGGGCCCCACACGAAGTCGGCGTCACCGAGGAACCGGCCGTGCTCGTCCTGGTAGCCGTCGGCCGCCGCGTCCCACCAGTGCCGGTTCGCCCGCGCGCTCTCGAGCGGCCCCGCCGGACGTCGGGTGACGGCGTCGAGCCCGGTGCTCGTGCCGGTGCCCGTGCCGCTTCGGGCCGCCTTCTGGGGAGGAGAAGTGGCGTCGCCGGGCGAGGAGCTCACAGATGTCCCTTCCGTCGCGTTGACCGCTATGCTGCCGGGCCCTATCCTGTACAACGCGTACGTGGGCCTGCGCGACCTCGGACCGAGTGGGCCGCGCTCAGCAGTGTGAGCAACTGCGGTGTCGACGCGGGACTCCCCGCTCGGCGTCGTGCCTCTGGTGGACAGCCTCTGGTGCAGTTCGACACAGCCGACGACGGGTCCCGGGCGCACGCCGACACACTCATTGCCCGCTACGGAGCCCCTCCTACATGACGTCCACCCCAGTCGAGGCCCCTGCCACGCGCCAGGTCGCGATCAACGACATCGGGTCCGCGGAAGACTTCCTCGCCGCAATCGACTCCACGATCAAGTACTTCAACGACGGCGACATCGTCGACGGTGTCATCGTCAAGGTCGACCGGGACGAGGTCCTGCTCGACATCGGTTACAAGACCGAGGGCGTCATCCCCTCGCGCGAGCTCTCGATCAAGCACGACGTCGACCCCTCCGAGGTCGTCAGCGTCGGCGACAACGTCGAGGCCCTCGTCCTCCAGAAGGAGGACAAGGAGGGTCGGCTGATCCTGTCGAAGAAGCGCGCGCAGTACGAGCGGGCCTGGGGCACGATCGAGAAGATCAAGGAGGAGGACGGCGTCGTCACCGGCACCGTCATCGAGGTCGTCAAGGGCGGCCTCATCCTCGACATCGGCCTCCGCGGCTTCCTCCCGGCCTCGCTGGTCGAGATGCGCCGCGTCCGTGACCTGCAGCCGTACGTCGGCCGCGAGCTCGAGGCGAAGATCATCGAGCTGGACAAGAACCGCAACAACGTGGTCCTGTCCCGCCGCGCGTGGCTCGAGCAGACCCAGTCCGAGGTCCGCTCCACCTTCCTGCAGACGCTGCAGAAGGGCCAGGTGCGCTCCGGTGTCGTCTCCTCGATCGTCAACTTCGGCGCCTTCGTCGACCTGGGCGGCGTGGACGGCCTCGTCCACGTGTCCGAGCTCTCGTGGAAGCACATCGACCACCCGAGCGAGGTCGTCGAGGTCGGCCAGGAGGTCACCGTCGAGGTCCTCGACGTCGACATGGACCGCGAGCGGGTCTCCCTGTCGCTGAAGGCGACGCAGGAGGACCCGTGGCAGCAGTTCGCCCGCACGCACCAGATCGGCCAGGTCGTCCCCGGCAAGGTCACCAAGCTGGTGCCGTTCGGCGCGTTCGTCCGCGTGGACGAGGGCATCGAGGGCCTGGTCCACATCTCCGAGCTGGCCGAGCGCCACATCGAGCTGCCTGAGCAGGTCGTCCAGGTCGGCACGGAGATCTTCGTCAAGGTCATCGACATCGACCTCGAGCGCCGGCGCATCTCGCTGTCGCTCAAGCAGGCCAACGAGACCGGCGAGGCGCAGGGCGACACGTTCGACCCCACCCTCTACGGCATGGCCGCGACGTACGACGAGCAGGGCAACTACATCTACCCCGAGGGCTTCGACCCGGAGACCAACGAGTGGCTGCCCGGCCACGAGGCCCAGCAGGCCGAGTGGGAGCGTCAGTACGCCGAGGCGCAGGCGCGCTTCGAGGCGCACCGCAAGCAGATCGCGTCGGCCGCTCAGGCCGAGGTCGAGGCGTCGGCCGAGACGCCGTCGACCTACTCCTCGGACGCGCCCGTCGCGGACGCCGGCGGCACGCTCGCCAGCGACGAGGCGCTCGCTGCGCTGCGCGAGAAGCTCACCGGCGGGGCCTGACCGCACCGCTGGCCGAACGCCCCCTGCCCGTTCCGGGTGGGGGGCGTTCGGCGTTCCCGGCATGGACGGCAGGCAGGATGTCCGGATGCTGCAGATCGGGCTGACCGGCGGGATCGCGGCCGGCAAGTCGACGGCCGCCGCCCGCCTGGCCGAGCTCGGCGCCGTCGTCATCGACGCCGACGTGCTCGCGCGGGAGGCCGTGGCGCCCGGTACGCCGGGGCTGGCTGCCGTGGTAGAGGCCTTCGGCCGCGGGGTGCTCAGCGAGCAGGGTGCGCTCGACCGGGCCGCGCTCGGACGGCTCGTCTTCGCCGACCCCGAGGCGCGGGCACGGCTCGAGGCGATCGTCCATCCGGAGGTCGGGCGGCGCCGGGCCGAGCTGGCCGCCGCCGCCGCTCCCGGCGCCGTCGTGGTGCACGACGTGCCGCTCCTGGTGGAGAAGGGGCTGACCGCGGGCCTCGACCTCGTCGTCGTGGTCGACGCGCCGGACGACCTGCGCGTCCGGCGGCTGGTGGACGGCCGAGGGCTCTCGCCGGAGGAGGCGCGCGCCCGGGTGGCGGCGCAGGCCTCGCGGCCCGAGCGGCTGGCAGCGGCCGACGTCGTGCTCGACGGGAGCGGGCCGGCCGACGCGCTGCGCGCTCAGGTCGACCGGCTCTGGGAGCGCCTGGACGGGGCGGCGGCGTCCGCCCACGGCTGAGCCGCTGCCCGCCGGGCCGCTCGCCCGGCCGACTGTCGGTGGTGCGACGTACCTTCGATGGGTGCGACCCGTCACCGACCTCCAGCGCAGCGCCGCCACGCCGTTCCGCGTCGTCTCGGAGTTCGAGCCGAGCGGTGACCAGCCCACCGCCATCGCCGAGCTCGAGCGGCGGGTGCGGGCGGGGGAGAAGGACGTCGTGCTGCTCGGTGCCACCGGCACCGGCAAGAGCGCGACGACCGCGTGGCTCATCGAGCGGCTGCAGCGCCCCACCCTGGTCCTCGAGCCGAACAAGACCCTCGCCGCGCAGATGGCCAACGAGCTGCGCGAGATGCTCCCGAACAACGCGGTCGAGTACTTCGTCTCGTACTACGACTACTACCAGCCCGAGGCCTACGTCCCGCAGACGGACACCTACATCGAGAAGGACTCCTCGGTCAACGAGGAGGTCGAGCGGCTGCGCCACTCGGCGACGAGCTCGCTGCTCACCCGCCGGGACGCGGTCGTGGTGGCGACCGTCTCGTGCATCTACGGCCTGGGCACCCCGCAGGAGTACGTCGACCGCATGGTCGAGCTGCACGTCGGGATGGAGATCGACCGGGACTCGCTGCTGCGCCGCTTCGTCGAGGTGCAGTACACCCGCAACGACCTGGCCTTCACCCGCGGGACGTTCCGGGTGCGCGGCGACACCATCGAGATCATCCCGGTCTACGAGGAGCTCGCCGTCCGCATCGAGATGTTCGGCGACGAGATCGAGCGCATCATGATGCTCCACCCCCTGACCGGCGAGGTCATCGCCGAGCAGGAGCAGGTGCGTATCTTCCCCGCGACCCACTACGTGGCCGGCCCGGAGCGCATGGAGCGGGCGATCGCCGGCATCGAGCGCGAGCTCGCCGACCAGCTGGCCAAGATGGAGAAGCAGGGCAAGCTGCTCGAGGCCCAGCGGCTGCGCATGCGCACGACCTACGACATCGAGATGATGCGCCAGGTCGGCTTCTGCTCCGGCATCGAGAACTACTCGCTGCACATCGACGGCCGCGAGCCGGGCTCGGCCGCCAACACCCTGCTCGACTTCTTCCCCGAGGACTTCCTGCTCGTCATCGACGAGTCGCACGTCGCGGTGCCGCAGATCGGCGCGATGTACGAGGGGGACATGTCGCGCAAGCGGACGCTGGTCGAGCACGGCTTCCGACTGCCGAGCGCTATGGACAACCGGCCGCTCAAGTGGGAGGAGTTCCTCGAGCGCATCGGGCAGACGGTCTACCTGTCGGCCACGCCGGGGGCGTACGAGCTCACCCGCACCGGCGGCGAGTTCGTCGAGCAGGTCATCCGCCCGACCGGCCTGGTCGACCCCGAGGTGATCGTGAAGCCCACGAAGGGGCAGATCGACGACCTGGTCCACGAGATCCGGCAGCGCACCGAGCGCGACGAGCGCGTCCTGGTCACCACGCTGACCAAGAAGATGTCCGAGGACCTGACCGACTACCTGCTCGAGCTGGGGATCCGGGTGCGCTACCTGCACTCGGAGGTGGACACCCTGCGCCGGGTCGAGCTGCTGCGCGAGCTGCGGATGGGCGAGTACGACGTGCTCGTCGGCATCAACCTGCTCCGCGAGGGCCTCGACCTGCCCGAGGTGTCGTTGGTGGCGATCCTCGACGCGGACAAGGAGGGCTTCCTCCGCTCGGCGACCTCCCTGATCCAGACGATCGGGCGCGCCGCCCGCAACGTGTCCGGTCAGGTGCACATGTACGCGGACAAGATCACGCCGTCGATGGCGCAGGCGATCGAGGAGACGAGCCGCCGTCGCGAGAAGCAGGTCGCGTACAACAAGGAGCGGGGGATCGACCCGCAGCCGCTGCGCAAGCGGATCGCCGACATCACCGACCTGCTCGCGCGGGAGGAGGCCGACACGGCGGAGCTGCTCGGCGGGTCGGGGCGCCAGCAGTCGCGCGGCAAGTCCCCGGTCCCGGGGCTGTCCTCGAAGGCGGACGTCGGCGCGCACGCCAAGCAGTTGGCCTCGGGCATGCCGGCCAACGACCTGGCCGAGCTCATCCAGACGCTGACCGACCAGATGCGCACCGCAGCGGCGGAGCTGCAGTTCGAGCTCGCTGCCAGGCTTCGTGACGAGGTCCAGGAGCTCAAGAAGGAGCTGCGCGGGATGCGGACGGCCGGCGTCGGCTGACCCGCGAACGCGCGAAGGGGCGGCCCCGTGGGGGCCGCCCCTTCCTGCTGCTGCAGCTGGGTACTACTCGCCGCTGCTGGGCTCGTTGCAGGTGCGGACGAAGTAGACCGTGGTGCCGCTGCGGTAGGCACCGGTGTACTTGTCGCCGTCGCCGCAGCTGAAGAAGCTGCCGTCGAAGGTGTAGGTGATGCCGTCGACGAAGGTGACGCCCGCCGGCAGGGTGACGAACAGCGCTGCGGAGCCGGCGTAGGTCGTGGCGCCGAAGGTCGAGAAGCGGTTGCGCTCGGCGCTGGTCGCGTCGCGCCACGTCCCGACCTTGGACGTGATGAAGGTGCTGTCCTCGTTGTTGATCGTGCGGTCGAGGGTGTTGCCGCCGTTGTAGATGCTGAGCGCGACCTTGTCCGTGCCGCCGTCGATGTTGACCACCAGCACACCGCGCAGCGGGAGCTGGTCGATGCCGCCCGGAGGCGTCGGCCCGCCGCCGGGGAGCGGGCTGCCGACCGCGTGGGCCACGCCCGTGCTCTGCAGGACCGGTACCGCCCACACGGTGGCGACGCCCAGCGCACCTGCGCGCTTGAGCACCGTCCGCCGGTCGACCCCGTTCCCCCTCGGCAGCGTCGAAGCGCTGTCGTCCATCGGTGTCTCCTGTACGTGTGTTGTGCGGATTGGTGACGCGGTGCGGACGCTAGCAACTCCGGCCGAAACAGGGACGCACATTCGTCGGAAGTCAACCGTGCGGGGAGCCTGGCCAGCTCACAGAAGGGCCGATACCGGTACATACGCCCGGAAGGACTCGCGAGTGCTCGACGTGACGGTGCGGCCCGTCGTCTGCGACGCGCTGTCGCGGAATGGCTACGGAAAGCGGGGGCCTCGGCAATTCGCCGCCCTGGTGCGACGAGAGCTTGCGGGGCAAGACCCCGAAGTTGCAGATTGCGTTACGGACATCCCCGACACGCCCTACAGTCGGACCGCCGGACGGCCGTCCGGCGGTCGGTGAACGTTTGGGAGTGGGCGCGCACGTGTCGATCTACGAGGTCCTCGGCCGGGAGCACGGCATCCGTACGGCGGTGGACGACTTCTACGTGCGCGTCACGGGTGACCCTGCGCTGGCCCACTACTTCGCCGGGGTCGACATGGGGCGCCTGCGCCAGCACCAGACTGCGCTCCTGGTCCAGGTCACCGGAGGCCCGAAGGCGTACGACGGGCGGGAGCTGGCCACGGCCCACCGGCCGCTCTGCATCACGTCCGAGGACTTCGACCGGGTGGTCGGCCACCTCGCGGACACGCTGACCGCCCTCGGTGTGGACGAGGAGACCAAGGGCCAGGTCGCGGCCGCGCTCGGCGCGACCCGTGACGACATCGTGTCCGAGCCGGCTCCCGCGCGCTCGGAGGCCTGACCATCGTCGGGGCCTGTACCGGACAGCACGCACGGCCGTGGGGAAGGGGAGCATCTGGTGGACATCCAGCGAATGCGGCGTAGCTTCGAGATCGTCGGCGCCAACGGCGACGAGGTTCCGCTCTTCTTCTACTCGCACCTGTTCCTGAACTATCCCGAGACGCGCTCGCTGTTCCCCGTCTCGATGATGACCCAGCGCGACCGGCTCTTCGCGGCGCTCGGGCACATCGTGACGAATGTGGACGATGTGGACGTTCTTGTCCCGTTCCTGCAGGACCTCGGACGCGACCACCGCAAGTTCGGGACGCTGGCGGAGCACTACCCGGCCGTGGGGGCCAGCCTGCTGGCGACCCTCGAGCACTTCGCCGGGGACGCGTGGACGCCCGAGCTCGCCGCTGACTGGGCGGAGGCGTACGGCGTCATCGCCACGGTGATGACGGAGGCGGCCGCGGAGTCCGACGAGCCCGCCTGGTGGGACGCGCGCGTCGTCTCCCACGAGCGGCGCACGCTCGACATCGCGGTGATCCGCCTGGAGCCGCGACAGCGGCTCGACTTCTCCCCGGGCCAGGCGGTCGCGATCGAGACCGAGCTGCGCCCGCGGCTCTGGCGTTACTACGCCGTGGCCAACGCCCCCCGCGAGGACAACCTCATCGAGCTGCACGTCCGCGCCCAGGACGGCGGCCCCGTCAGCTCGGCGCTGGTCCGCCACCTCTCGGTGGGCGACCCCGTGCGCCTGGGCCCGGCGCAGGGCGACCTGGTGCTCGACGGTGGCTCCGACCGCGACCTGCTGCTCGTCGCGGGCGGGACCGGCGTCTCCGCCCTGAAGGCCATCCTCGACCAGGTCACGCAGGACGACGTGGCCCGGCGGGTGGACTTCTACGTCGGCGCCCGCACGGTCGAGGAGCTGTACGACCTGGAGAGCCTGCAGGAGCTCGCCCGCGCTCACCCGTGGGTGACGCTGGTCCCCGTCGTGTCCGACGAGGACGGCTTCGCCGGGGAGAAGGGCCTGGTCAGCGACATCGTGGTCCGCGACGGGCCGTGGGCGAGCCGGGACGTGTACGTGTGCGGGTCGCCGTCGATGGTGGACGAGACCGTCAAGGAGCTCGTCAAGGCGGGCGTGCCGGAGCACCGCATCCGAGCGGAGAGGTTCGCCCCGAGCCGGCCGGGGCCCAGTGCCGAAGGGAGCTTGACGTCATGACGACCCCGACGAACTCTGTCGCCGACAGCCAGGAGTGGGCGCGCCGGCTGAGCCCGGCCGACGTGCACAGCGTCCTGTTCGGCCGCTCCGGCCTCGGGCGCCGCGGTTACGACGTGACGGAGGTCGACGTCTTCCTCGAGCGCGTCCAGGTGGAGCTCACCCGGCTCATCCGCGAGAAGGGCGAGCTGCGGGACGAGGTGATCCGGCTCAAGGAGCAGGTGTCGAGCTCCGACGGCGCGGAGGGTGGGGGCGAGCGGCGCGACGCCGCGTCCCTGCAGGCCGTCCGCGTGCTCTCTGCGGCGCAGCAGACCGCGGACCAGTACGTCGCCGACGCCGAGCAGTACAGCCGGCGTGTCACGAGCGACGCCCGCCAGCACGCCGAGGAGCTGGTCGAGGAGGCCCGCACCCGGGCCAAGGCGATCCTCGACAACGCCGAGCGGGTCGCGCTGGAGGCCAGTGCGGCGGCCCAGCAGCAGGCCAACGGGGCTCCGGCTCTGCCCGCGGGGGCCAGCGTGGCCGCGACGGGCGAGGACGGGCCCGGCGCCGCCTCGGACACCGCCCGCACGCGACAGGAGCTCGAGGAGCAGGTCGCCTACCTGCGGGCGTTCGGGCAGGTGACCCGGGTGCAGCTGCGGGCGTACCTCGAGGCGCTGCTGCGCGACGTCGAGCTCGAGTGGGGCCGCGCCCAGCCGCAGGCGGTCGCGGCCCTTCCGGCCCTGCCCCCGGGGCTCAACGGCCTCGGCGGCCCGGTATCGCTCGGCAAGGACGGCTCCTCCGCCGCGGCCGGTACGGGTCGGCCCGGCGAGTCCCGCACCGAGCCCGCGGTCGACCTGTCCGCGCAGGAGCGCGAACGGGTCGAGGGCGCCGGCCTGCACGGCTGAGGACGGCCCGGCCTCGCCGGGAGCTATCGGTCCTCGGCGGGGTCGGCGAGCAGGCCTTCGTCGGCCAGCGAGCGCAGGACCTGCGACACCGCTGCGCCGACGTCGGCGTGGGACCGGCCGGACGCCACGACCAGCTCGTCGACGACCTCGTCGGTCGAGCGTCCCTGCTCCAGCAGGGCGGCCACCGCCGCCCCCACCGGGCTGAGCAGGTGCAGCCGACCGGCCTCCTCGTCGTAGCCGACCCGCTCGTCGGCCACGTCCACCCACAGGACGCCGGCGCGCAGCCGTGGGGACCCGGTCATGCCGCCTCCTCCTCGAGCGCGGCGCGCACGGCCGCCACCGCCTCGTCCAGCTCCCCGCGGTGCAGCCGTACCGCCCGGACGGTCTCGGCCAGCCGGGCCAGGACGGGCAGGTCACGGCGGGCGGTCCCCGGCCAGCCGAAGCAGCTACGGGCCATCTGCAGCACCGCCGAGCCAGGCGTCATCGGCTCCAGCCGCGTCTGCGTGCCGGGCGCGTACGACGCGAGAACGACGAGCCGGGCCGGCGGCACCGGGTCCGGGGCGATGCCGCCTGAGCCGGGCAGGCCGGGAGCGTCGACCAGCCACTGCTCCGGCAGCACGTCCGCGTCGGCCGGCCGTGCTGCGGGGAGCACGGGCCAGGAGCCGGGGTCGAGGCCGATCGGCTTGGGGTACCTCGTCAGCGTCAGCGTGGCCGGGTCGACGGCGACGGCCTCGTCGCTGACGTACGCGAAGCCCGCCCGTACCAGCCCGGTGACGAGCGTGGACTTCCCGGTCTCCATGGGCGCGGGCAGCAGCACCGTCGCGCCCGCCCAGGAGGCGGCCGCAGCGTGCAGCACCGTCGCCCGGGGCAGGGTCGCGGCCACCGCGTCGCGGTTCAGGTGCCAGAGCAGGTAGGCGGCCGGCAGCCACGGCCGGTCCGGCTCCACGAGCACGGGCTCACCGTTGCGCTCCAGCACGTGCCCCCGGTCGTCGCTGATCAGGCGGTACGCGACCGCCCGCGCGCCGTCCGGCGCCGGCGGCAGCCCGCTGAGCGCGCGGCGCAGGTACGCGGCGGCCCGGGCGTCGGCGACGTCGACCTCCACCACGGCGTCCAGCGCGAGGTACGGGCCGAGCCGGTGCGAGGCAGCCGCGCTGCCCACGGGGACGCTCACCAGCCGCGCGCGCGCCAGGCGCCGAGAGCCGGGCGCTCGGCCCCGAGCGTGGTGTCGCGGCCGTGGCCGGGATGCACGACGGCCGCGTCGGGCAGCGTGCCGAAGAGCTCGCGCTCCACGTCGTCGAGCAGTGAGATGAAGTCCGCGGGGGAGCCGGTCCTGCCGACGCCGCCGGGGAACAGCGAGTCGCCGGTGAGGACGTGCGGCTCCGGCTCGGACTCCTCGAGGACCAGTGCCACCGACCCCGGCGTGTGCCCGACGAGCGCGACGACGCGCAGCCGGGCCGCGCCCGAGCCCTCCTCGCCGACGCGGACCGTGTCCCCGTCCTCGAGCAGGTCGTCGGTCGGCACGGGTATGCCGGGCGCGTCCGGACGGCCTGCCGCCGTCCGCGCCCCGGTCGCCGCGACGACCGCGGACAGCGCTCCCCAGTGGTCCTGGTGCCGATGGGTGGTGACGACACGGTCGAGCCGACCCGCCGCGTGCTCGTCGATGAGGGCGAGCAGCCGCTCGGGCTCGGCGGCGGCGTCGACCAGGACTGTCCCGCCGGTGGCGCGGCAGCGCAGCAGGTAGGCGTTGTTGTCCATCGGCCCGACCGCCAGCTTGATCAGCGTCAGCGAGGGCAGCTCGAGCACGTCGGCGGGCCCGCCGACGCGTACGTCCCCGGTGTAGGTCACGGCGCCATCCTGCCCCGCCTGCCCGCGACGGCGATCGGCGAGGGCAGGGCAGGACGAGGGCAGGACC